>CAYYPB010000253.1:0-4858 GCA_964473405.1 uncultured Planctomycetaceae bacterium | reverse complement strand
GCTCTTATTTTGCCGAGGCGGCGGCGGTTTTTGAAAACGGTGCTCGCGGCCGGGTTCTCGGACGGGGCGATCCTCGTGTGGGACTGGCCCCCGGCGGCGGCCCCGCGCGTGGTCGTTCCCGGCGGGGAGGCGGTCCTGTCCGTGGATCTGAGCCCGGACGCACCCACGTGACGACCGTGTGCCGCGTCGTGTTTCTCCCCTCCGGCGGCTCGGCGCCCGACGACGAGGCCGTGCGGTACGAGATCGCCGTCGATCTGACGGCCGATCACCCACGTTTTGTCTTTCACCATCCGACCTGGGGCTGGCCGTTCCGCTGGCCGAAGCTGAGTTCGCTGGCCGTTGCGTCGGACGAGGATGGGCTTCTCTGGAAGCTCGATGCGACAGATCCCGGGGGCGTGGCGGCCCGGGATCTGGCGATTGTGTATGGTGAGACGCCGGATGGTTTCTTCCAGGCCAATCCACCCGGCAATGCACGGCCCAGGCCCCTGACGCGGGGCCGCGTCTATTTCGTGGGAGCCACCGGGCCTGACTCGGCGTTCCGCGCGGTGTTCGCGCTGCCGGTGGGGCCATACGGTCCGGCCCCGCGGCCCGACTGGCTTCCGGATTCCCAACCTGCGGACAGGCCGTCGGATGTAGCTCGCGAGCAGGCCAAGCCTGCCGAGTGACGGGCAACTCCTGCGCGTCGGCGGTCTGCCGCGGCACGCTTGAATGCTTGTGGCTGGCGATTCTCTTGCCTCATTTCTGTGTCGTAACCTTCGCAACATGCAGTAGTTAGGGCGACTGCTCCCGTGCGGGCCGATGGTCGCTGCGGCGTTTGGCACGTCTCATGCTCCATCGCGGAGCCGACTCGCGCTCATCGTTCGAGCGTGCAGGAGCCGTCCATGATGCCTGACGCACGACATCGCCGAGCAGACGTTCAAGCCGACCGCATTGACGGCGGTGCCGACGGCTCGGCATTGAACGACTGGCAGACGCTGGGCGAGCGGATTCGCGGCGCGGCCTTTGCGGCGGCGACGGTGCATCTGATCGAGGCGGCAGGCAGCAAGGACGAGCGCGTGGCGACGTTGGAAACGTCGCCTGATAAACCGGGTGGATGACCCATGGTGTACGGACTCTGGCTTTCAGCAGACGGCCTGACGACTCAGCAGTACCGCCAGGACGTTATTGCGAACAACCTCGCGAACGTGGACACGCCGGGCTTCAAGCCTGATCGCGTGGCGTTCGCCGAACGCATGGTCGAATCGCAGTCCCGAAATGCCTTGGGGACGCGCCACGATGTGCTCGACGCCGGAACGGGCGGCCTGTTCGAGCTGCCGGCCTATACAGACTTCGAGCAGCCCGGCAGCTTGGTCTCTTCCAGCAACCCCCTCGACATCGCGATTCGCGAGAACGGTTTCCTGACGGTGCAGACGCCGGATGGTCCTCGCTATACGCGCGACGGGCATCTCGTGATGGACGCTGGCGGCACGCTGCGTCATGGCGCGAGCAACGGCCTCGTCGTCGGTGCGGACGGTCGAGCGATCGCGTTGGACCCGTCGTCCAAGGAGCCGATCAAGGTCGATGCCAACGGTCGCATCAGCCAGGGCAGCACCGTGGCTGGCGTACTGTCGTTAGTCGATTTCGCTGACCGACAGTTGCTCGCGAAGGCCGGCGAGAATCTCTTCGACGGTGACCGGGCGTCGCGGATCGAAGCGAACGTTCAGGTCAAGCAGTATGCGTACGAGGCGTCCGGCGTGGAGCCGTCGAAGACGCTTGTAGACATGATCTCGGCGACGCGGGCCTATGAGATGAACGCGACGCTGATCACGATGCAAGATCAATCGCTCGGGCGTCTGGTGAATGACGTCGGGCGAATCGGTTAGTAGGAACGTCGGCGGATTCGTGAGGAAGTTGGACTATGAGCCTCCAGTCGTTGCATACGGCCGCCACGGGCATGAAGGCGATGGACTTCAAGCTCGGGGTCATCGCCAACAACCTGGCGAACATCAGCACGACCGCCTTCAAGCGGTCGCGGGCCAACTTCGAGGACATCCTCTACCACACGATCGAACAGCCCGGTCTCCTGAACGGTCTCGGTCAGCCGATGCCGATGGGCAAGCAACTCGGCATCGGTGTTCAGCTTTCCAATACGCAGATCAACTTCAGTCAGGGCGCGTTTGACAGCACGAAGCAGGAGCTTGATCTGGCGATCGTCGGCGACGGATTCTTCCAGGTGGTCGCCATGGTCGATGGTGCGGAGCGGACCGTCTTCACGCGGGCAGGCAACTTCACGCTGGATGCCAACGGGCAGATGGTGCTCGGCAACACGCCGGGCGCGCGGCTCGAACCGGCGATCACGATTCCCCAGGATGCCGTGAGTATCTCGATCAGCCAGCAGGGCTCCGTTGAGGTGATGGTGTCCGGCGCGACGGCCTCCACGCAGGTCGGGCAGATCGAGATGGCGAGGTTCATCAACAACGCCGGACTGGAGCAGATCGGCGCCAACCTCTACGACCAGACGGATGGTTCAGGTCCTCCTATTCTCGCCAACCCGGGCCTGGATGGGGTTGGCACGCTCTTGTCTGGGAATCTGGAGTTGTCGAACGTCGATCCGGCGACGGAACTGATCGGCTTGATACAGACGCAGCGTGCGTTCGAGTTGAACTCGCAGTCGATCCAGTCGGCGGACCAGACGCTGCAAACGGTGAACCAGTTGAGGAGGTAGTCCTAGCATAGCGTCACGCGAGAAGTGACGCATTCGACGGAAAGTGCGGGCAGCTCGCCCGCGTGGGTTGAAGGCTAGCGACGGCGGAGACGTCGAGATGACACGGCCAAGACATGGATGTTCAGTAGCGGGGTTCGCGATCGTCACTTTGCTGACGCTTGCCGCTTCGCCCGCGCCGGGGCAGGAGATTCGGCTTTGGCCGACCGCCATCGCCTCGGGCGACACGGTGACGCTCAGCGACGTGGCGCAGATTCGAGGGTTCAGCGCTGCCGACAAGGCCCTCTTGATCAAGTTGGTCATCCACGCGTCGCCGCGGCCCGGCGGCTCGGTTCTCATTCGTTCCAGCGACATTCGCGACGCGGCCATCGAGGCCCAGATCAACTTCGGTCAGGTTCGGCTGTTCGGCGCATCGCGCTGCAAGGCCACACGCCCGCGTGCCCCGCGACGCGAGGCGGTTCGGCCTCCTTCGCCCCAACGAACACAACCAACGCGACCGCCGGCAAGGCTGCGTCGCTCAGAGTTGGTGCCGGCCGGCGGGCTCGAATCGCGGATGCGCCAGTTCATCGCGGCACGCATGCAGGACGGAGGCGAAGTGGAAGTCACGTTCAGCCCCGCCTGTCGCAAGGCGCTGGCCCTGTCGTCGCCGCGTCATCGCTTCAGGATTCTCCCGCAGGACAAACGACGGCTGGGCCTGCTCAGCTTCGATGTCGAGGTCAGGACCGATGGCGCACCGCCGCGAACGGTGCCCATCGCCGCCGAGGCTGTGCTGGTCAAGGACGTCGTCGTTGCGAGACGGTCCATCAATCAAGGGCAGGTCATCGCCGGGCGCGACTTGAAGTTGCAGGAACGCCGGTTTACGCGGATGGATGCGGTCGGCATCACGGACTTGGTGGTTGCGGTCGGTTCGCTGAGCGGGCGATTCTATCGGCCCGGCGACATGCTCGATGCGAGAGGGCTCAAGTCACAGCCCATGGTGCGGCGCGGCGAGCGAGTGGAGATTCTCATCGTCGCGGACGGTATCGAAATAAAGACGAGCGGCAAGGCCCAGGCGTCCGGGGCGCTGGGCGATTCGATCGCGGTTCGACGCGACGGTTCCAGGCGACGGCAGGACGTGATCGACGCCGTCGTGACCGGGCCCGGCGTGGTCGTGTTTCGCGGCGAGCGTCGAGTGACGCGGCGTTAGGAAGTTGTCTCTCAGTTGTGGCACGGGCGCCTCGCCTGTGAGCCCACCGGCGGGACGCCGGTGCCACAGTGACTTGAACGGCGACGTTGGAAAAGGGAACGGACTTATGCGATTGGCAATACCGATTCTGCTGTTGACTTTCGGCCCAGCCAGTTGGGCGTTGGGTCAGAGTTCGTCCTTGTTCCGGGCTTATGCCCAGCGGCAGGCGGTGAAGGACGCGGCCACGACGCAGCCCTCGGTCAGTGGCGCGATTCGCACGAACGCGGGCGCGGCCAGGCCGCACAGCGGGCTTCCTCGCAACCCGGCGCTGGTCGCGCATTCTCTGACGGCGGTGACGCTGCCGGAGCCGAGAGTGCTGAAGGTACACGACCACATCGGCGTGATTGTGCGGCATCGCTATCGAGCGCAGAGCAATGCCAAGTTGGAGCAGAGCAGCGAGTGGGATGTGGCCGCCAAGTTGGATGCCTGGTTTCGCATTCACGACCGCAAGTGGCAGCAGCAGGCCCTGACGGGCGGCAAGCCCGAGGTCAACTTCAAGAACAAGAACGATCTGGAGAACGAGGGCAAGGCCAAGCGGACGGATGTTCTCGAGACTCGGCTGATGGGCACCGTGCAGGACGTCAAGCCCAACGGCAATCTTTTCATCGTCGCCTCCTATTCGATCGGGCCCGGCCAGGATACGCAGCGGATGGTCGTGACGGGCGACGTCAATCGCCGGAACATCAATCCTGACGGCACGGTGACGAGCGACAAGATCGCGAATCTGTATATCGATACGAACCCTGAAGGCAGCATTGCGGATGCGATCAAACGCGGGTGGTTGAAGAAGGCGCTGGATGCGGTGAAGCCGTTTTAGACGGCAGATCAAAGACACTGTGGCACCGGCGTCCCGCCGGTGGGATCACAGGCGGGACGCCTGTGCCACACTCTCCGCGGGCTTGTGAGCAGAGTGAGACAGGCGACGGGCCCGA
>CAYYPB010000252.1:0-4860 GCA_964473405.1 uncultured Planctomycetaceae bacterium | reverse complement strand
CTCGTTGCGGGCGTGTTGCCGGCGGGTCCATCAGAAAAGCTTCGGGCCCCCTTCCAGTGGAAGATCCGCGGGCTTCAGCCCGCGCGGCCTTGCCATGCGAGAGAACGCCACTCTGTGTCGTGCGGTCGCGCGGGCTGAAGCCCGCGGCTCGACGGAAAATGGGCAGCGCCGCCGTACTAGTCGGCCTCCTCTCGTTGGCCTGCGCGGGGCCGGCACCGGAGTTGTTCCCGGCCGAGCCCATTGCGCGGAGGGATTTGTCCGGTGGGGGCGTCGTGCTTTGCTACGACATCGACAACGACGGCGCTGCCGACTTCGCCGAGCGCCTCTCGCCCGAAGGCCGCATCGTTGAGTTGCACTACGACTCCGCGAACACAGCGGGTCTCTCGGCCGCAACCCAACTGTGGCACAGGCGTCCCGCCTGTGATCCCACCGGCGAGACGCCAGTGCCACAGGTCTCCTCGACAGACGCGAACGTCGTCGTTCTCGCCGCCCTCGCGGCCGAGGGTTGTCGCGAACTGTTCATCATTCTGGATAGCATCCCCTTCGAGCTCGTCAAGGCCGCGCGAAAGGCGGGACGGTTCCGACTGTTCCATCCGCCGTCGCGGATCATCAGCCCGTTTCCGGTGATGACCGACTTGTGTTTGTCGGAGTTCTTCGATGTCTCGCCCTGCCCGGGTGTCGAGTCGATGTTCTACGATGGCGAGCGACTCACCGATGGCTACGGGACCTACGTCGGCGAAGCGAATCTGCCGTGGCTGCGATCTATCGACTACCATCTCGATCCGCGCTTGCACGGCGCGGCCTATCTGCGACCGCGGGCCTGGTTCGATCACGAGCTTCGTCGGATTCAGGCGTTGTTCGGCGAATCGAATGCTCGATCCTTCGATGCCTACGCCGTGGCACCGTCTGGCATCGGCATGAAACGCGGGCGCGAAGGTCATCTGACGGCCCTCGCGCGACTGGACCGGTTCTGCAAGGCCCTCGTGTACGAAGCGCGCGGTCGCCTGCGCATCACGCTCATGTCCGACCACGGTCACGCTTTCGCCCACAGCCGCCGCCTCGACCTAGCCAAATCGCTGAAGCGAGCGGGCTTCCGTCCGACCGGCAGTCTTCACGGGCCGGGCGACGTCGTGATTCCCGAGTTCGGGCTCGTGACCTCCGCCGCGATCCACACGCGCGAGCCTGGAAAAGTCGCCGCCGCCGTCGTGGGGTTGCAGGGCGTCGATCTGGTAGCCTACCTGGATGACTGTCAGGGTTCGAAGGAAGGCCGTCCGGCGACCGACGTTCGTGCGCAAGCATCCGACTGCGTCGTGGTCCTCAGCGCCGACGGTCGAGCGACGCTTTCGCGCCGCGGCGACGCCTATCGGTACATCGCCCAAGCCGGTGATCCGTTGCGGCTTGGGCAGACCCTCGAACGTCTGAGGGCCGACGGGCTTGTGGACGCCGATGGCTTCGTTGCGGATGCCATCCTGTTTGATGCGACCGTGGAAAACATCTATCCTGATGCTGCCCACCGCCTTTGGCGGGCGTTCCACGGGCTCGTTCGGCACACGCCCGACGTGTTGGTCTCTCTGGAGGACGGCTACCACCACGGCAGTTCGCTCATGTCCGCGATTCTCGATCCTATCGCAGCCCACGGGAATCTGCGGGCACCGGGCTCATCGGGTTTCGTCATGACCATGGCCGGGCCGCTCCCGGCGGTGTTGCGCATGGACGATGTGCGAGAGGCGTTGGCGGTCGTTGGTGTTTCGACCTTGAACAGAGCCCGCAGCGTGAGCGACGGGTCTTGGCGACGGCGCGAGCGGCCCGCCGGGAAAGCCCGCAGCTCTTCGACTGTATGAGAGCCCGGCGCTGACGCTTGGGGCTTTGATCGGCTTCGCAGATGGTGCAGTGAATCCCGATGATCGATCCGGACGTCGGAGCACTTGTCGTCACCGGATGCACAGGTTAAGGTACGGCGATGACGGCACCGCCTGCGATGGTGCCTTGCGTAACACGACTTGCAGCGATTGAGGAGATGCGCACCCAATGGCGACGAAACCCAGGTTGATCGTGGTGGGAGGCGGCCTCGGCGGCCTGTGGGCCGCGCTCCGCATCGTAGAGAGGGGCCTGGCGGTCGATCTCTTCTCGCTCTTCCCCGTCAAACGATCACACTCGGCCTGCGCTCAAGGCGGCATCAACGCCTGCCTCGACGTCAAAGGCGAGAACGACTCCGTCCAACAGCACATCATCGACACGATCAAAGGCGGCGACTATCTCGCCCAGCAGCCGCCGATCAAGAGCATGTGCGAGGCCGCGCCCGGTCTGATCCGCGCCTACGACCGCATGGGCGTGACCTTCAGCCGCACGCCGGAAGGCATCTTGGACCAGCGCCACTTCGGCGGCGTCAAGAACCGGCGGACGGCCTTCGCCGGCGCGACGACGGGCCAGCAGCTTCTCTACAGCGTCGACGAGCAGGTCCGACGCCACGAGTCCGATGGCATGGTTCGCAAGTTCGAGGAATGGGAGTTCCTCTCCATCATCCGCGACGAAAAGGGCGTCTGCCGCGGCATTACGGCGATGAACCTCGTCGACATGAGGCTCGAATCATTCCCCGCCGACGCCGTCCTCATCGCCACGGGCGGCCTCGGCTTGATCTTCGGCCGCTCGACCATGTCCTCCAACTCGACAGGCGCGGCGGCCTCCCGCGTCTATCAGCAAGGCGCCAAGTTCGCCAACGCCGAGTTCACGCAATTCCATCCGACGGCGATGCTCGGCCACGACAAGAATCGGCTGATGTCCGAAGCCTGTCGCGGAGAGGGCGGTCGCGTCTGGGTGCCCAAGGCCGCGGACGACAAACGCGCTCCGGGCGACATTCCCGACAGCGAGCGGTTCTACTTCCTCGAGGAGTGGTATCCGGCCTATGGCAACACGGTTCCCCGCGACATCGCCTCGCGGGCGATCTTCCGCATCACGCGGCACATGGGCCTCGGCCTCGGCGGGCAGGACGTGGTCTATCTGGATCTTTCCCACAAGCCCGAGGACTTCCTCGAGCGGCGTCTGGGCGGGATTCTCGAAATGTACGAGACTTTCTCCGGCGAAAACCCTTACACGGGGCCGATGAAGATTTTCCCCGCCATGCACTACTCGATGGGCGGCATCCTCGTGGGCTTCGGCAAGGACGAGACGACCAACCGCATGTTGTCCGTGCATCCCGACAATCATCAGACGACGATCCCGGGGCTCTATGCCTGCGGCGAGTGCGACAGCGCCTATCACGGGGCCAATCGGCTCGGGGCCAACTCGCTGCTCAGCGCGTCCTACAGCGGCATGATCGCCGGCGACGGCGCGGCGGCCTACGTCGGTGGCCTGGGCAAGGGCCGCGAGGCTGCGCCCCAGCGCTGTTTCGACGGGGAGTTGGAACGCCAAGCGGCGATCAACGAGGGTTTCATGTCGGACAGCGGCACCGAGAACGCCTTCTCGATGCACGGCGAACTCGGCGACCTGATGCGAGAGCACGTCTTCGTCGAACGTGACAATAAGGGCCTCGACATCGCCCTCAACAAGCTCAGCGACATGCGGCAGCGCTCGCGGAACATTCGGCTCGACGATACCTCCCGCCGTTCCAACCAATCGCTCCAGTGGGCGCGGCAGGTGCAGGACATGATCGTGCTGGCCGAGGTCATGGCCAAGGGGGCTCGTCTGCGCGACGAGTGCAGAGGCTCTCACTTCAAGGCTGAGTTCGAGTTGAAGATCCCCGAGGGCAAGTTCCCCGGCGATCCGGAGTTCGAAGACTATCGCGAGAAGTGGAAAGCCAATAACGACAAATGGCTCAAGACGACGGTGGCGACGCACACGGCGGACGGCCCCGAGATCGAGTTCAAGCCGGTCGACACGTCCGTCATGCCGGCCGACAAGCCGAGGGACTATCGCTAGGCCGGACTCGATCAGAGCCGCGACCGTTAGGGAGCGGTCATCGGTCGAATGTGCGGGCCCTCGCCAGTGGGCCGTAACCGCTCCCTTACGGTCGCGGCTCTGATCAAACGGTCGCGGCGAACGCACCAGGAGACGCAGCATGGAGAAGACCATCCGCTTCAAGATCAAGCGGCAGAACGGGCCGGACGCGACGCCCTATTGGGAAGAGATGACGATGCCCTATTCGCCGGCACATAACGTCGTCTCGGCGTTGATGTACCTGCGCGAGCATCCCGTCAACAATCGCGGCGAGCGCGTCGAGCCGGTCGTTTGGGACTCGAACTGCATGGAGGAAGTCTGCGGCGCTTGTTCGATGATCGTCAACGGCGTCCCCCGCCAAGCCTGTGCAGCGCTGATCGACAACATCGAGCAGCCGATCGTCCTCGAGCCGCTGACGAAGTTTCCGACGGGTCGCGATCTGATGGTCGACCGCCAGAAGATGTTCGAGTCCTTGCAGAAGGTCAAAGCATGGGTCGAAGTCGACGGAACCTGGGACATCCATCGCCATGCCCCGTTGATCTCGCCCGGCAAGCAATCGGTTCGCTATCTGTTTTCTCGTTGCATGACGTGCGGCTGCTGCATGGAGGCCTGCCCGCAGTTTAACGAGGGCTCCACGTTCATCGGCCCGGCCCCGTTGGGACAGGTCTTTCTGCACAATGCCCACCCGACCGGTGAGTTTCGTAAGGAAGATCGTCTCCATGCCATCATGGACGATGGCGGGTTGAGCGATTGCGGCAACGCGCAGAACTGCGTCAAGGTCTGCCCCAAGGATATCCCGCTCACGGATGCGATCGGCGAGTTGGGCCGACAGACCACGATGCAGTGGATGCGCGATCTGCTCTGGAAGTAATCGCCGCGACCGGGCAAGCCCACGGATCGCAATCCGTGGGCCTCATGGCGACGGCA
>CAYYPB010000251.1:0-4875 GCA_964473405.1 uncultured Planctomycetaceae bacterium | reverse complement strand
GGCGAGACCGGCTGAGCACGGGAGATGTGACGGAGGCGGCGAGGCGGGCGAGGGCGAGGCGGAAGACAACGAGGCGCGGAGAGCGGGGACGAGTGCGTCGCGCTCGGCCCCGGTGCCGCCGGCAAGATCGTGCTGTTCAACAACGCCATGCAACCCTACAACCGCGAGACCGGGGCAGGCTACGGCCAAGCCGTCCGGTTCCGAGGAAAAGGCCCGCGAATCGCCGCCGCACAGGGGGCCGTGGCCTGCCTCGTCCGGTCCGTCACGGCGACGAGCCTGCGTTCCCCGCACACGGGCGCAACGAACTATGGGGATGCACCCGTCAAGATACCCGCGGCGGCCATCACGACCGAAGATGCCGATACGATCGCCCGCTTGCTGAAACGAGGTGAGAATGTCGTCGTCTCACTGAAGATGGATGCCCGTCACGAAGGGATGGTTCCATCGGCCAACGTCATCGGCGAACTCCGCGGCACGACGTGGCCCGACGAGGTCGTCATCATCAGCGGGCACTACGACTCGTGGGACGTCGGTTGCGGCGCTCACGACGACGGCGGTGCCTGCGTCGCGGCGATGGAGGCGATCAACGTTCTGCGAAAGCTCGGCATGACCCCGCGCCGCACGATTCGCGTCGTCCTCTGGACATGCGAAGAGAGTGGCATGTACGGCGGGCGCCAGTACGCCGCCGATCACGCGGCGGACCTTCCCAATCATGTCGCGGCATTGGAGTCCGACGGTGGAACGTTCGCCCTGCGCGGCCTCGGCGTCGAATGCAACAACCCGGCTCGGCAGGCCGTCGCGGTCCGCCAACTCGACGAGATTCTCCGGCTCCTCGCACCGATCAGCGGCCACGACGTATCGCAGGGTTGGTCAGGCGCGGACATCGGCCCGATGCGATCGGGCGGCGTCCTCCTGATGGGGCTTCGCACCGAGAACGCGAAGTATTTCAACTATCACCACACGCACGCCGACACACTCGACAAGATCGCGCCCGAGGATCTCTCGGCCAATGTCGCGGTGATGGCCGTCGTCGCGTATGTGATCGCCGACATGCCGTGGCGATTGGGCGAGGAAACGCCGGATTCACAGCCCGCGGCGGGTTTATGACAGGTTCGGCAACGGTAATCTGAGCTCCAATCGCCATCGCGGGGTTTTCGTGGGTAGGCCGTTCGACGAATGACTCACTCGCTCACGCTCGGGGCTCAGATCAGTCCGCCGACCTTGCCCCGTAGATCTCCGGTCTCGCCCCAACGGGGCCAAAACAAATCAGCCCAGGGCAGCGCGCAGCGCCGCCCTGGGTAACGGTCGGACGCAATGATGTAGCCCTGAAAGGGCGAAACAGCACGGCACCCGAAATAGCTGGAAAGGACACCGATGGCCGCTCCGAACAAACTGCTGATCTTCCCCGGCTCCGGCAGTCGCAAGCTCACCCAAGCCATCTGCAAGCACCTGCGCGTCAAGCCCGGCCGATGCGATGCCAAGCACTACTCCGAAGGCAACACCTTCGTTCGCGTCGGCGAGAACGTCCGCGGTCGCGATGTCTTCTTCGTCCAATCGCTCTGCTATCCAGTCAACGACCACCTGATGGAGATTCTGTTCTACATCGACGCGTTCAAGCGGGCGTCGGCCAACAGCGTCACCGCCGTCATCCCCTTTTTCAGCTACGGCAAGGGCGACAAGAAGGACGAGCCGCGCGTCTCGATTCGCGCGCGCGTCGTCGCCGACTGCCTCGAGGCGGCCGGCGTGGATCGAATCGTCACGATGGACCTGCACGCCCCGCAGATTCAGGGGTTCTTCCGCGTACCAGTGGATCACCTCTATGCCCTGCCGGCCATCGCCGGGCACTTCAAGAAGAAGGTGACGAAGAACTGGGTGATCGTCGCCCCGGATGTGGGGGCGGCCAAGATGGCCAACGCCTATTCCAAGGCCCTCGGCGCGCGAACCGTCATCGCCGAAAAAACGCGGTCAGGCCCCGATCACATCGCCGCCGTCAACCGCATCATCGGCCATGTCGCGGGCAGCAACGCGCTGATCGTCGACGATTTCACCAACACGGGCGGCACGCTCATCGCCACGGCCGAGCGCCTCAAAGTGGAGAAGGCCCGCGACGTCTACGCGGCCGTCGCCCACGGCGTCATGTCGACCGGATCGGCCACGGCCATCCAGGCAAGCCCGATCAAGCAGCTCGTCATCACCGACACGCTCGAGTATCGCTTCGAGCAACTCGCACGAAAGGTCAAAGTCGTCTCCGCGGCCCGGACCTTCGCCCAGGCGATTCGCAACATCCACCACCAAACGAGCGTCTCCAAGCTGTTCGAGGGGTGAGGCTTCGCGCGAAGGCGACGTGGATCGTCGATTCGCCAAACGGCAAGCCGATGGGATGCCTGCGCGCAAGGATCGGTCATGCTATTCTCGCGGGCCCTGAGCCCCCGATTCGAGGCGCGCGGTTTCGCCTCTCGACAAAGACCCGTGCGTGCCGTTATGGTTACGTAGCCCATATGTCACATACACAAGCAGACATCTTCAACGCCCTCGCCGATCCCACGCGGCGGCGGATCCTGACGATCCTTGCCGCCAAGGCCATGGCCGCCGGCGAGATCGCTCGACGCTTCCCCCAATGCCGACCGGCCATCTCCAAGCACCTGGCCATCCTCAAGCGCGCCGGACTCCTGCGAGAGCATCGACAAGCCCAGCGGCGGCTGTACTCCATCAACACTGATGCACTCGCCCCTATTGCGACTTTTCTGGCTGTACTCCAGCCGCCGGCAGAGTCCGAAACATCCCCGGCGAGATCAAGGGACACCGTCGTTGACGCAGGCGAACGGCCGCCCCCCCCACGCGGATCGGCCGAGTTCGAGTTGGAGTTTGACTGAGCGCAAGCCCCATGCCCGTTCACGACGCCGGATATTCGCTCAGCCGCAACCCCACGGGGAGCGCTGGGTGGGGGCCGACACCGCCCGTAGCCCCCGGCTCTGCCGGGGGGCGGCACCGCCAGAGAGGCACACGCCGCCAAGTCGGCAGTCAAGGGAAGAGCTGCGGGCTACAGCCCGCGCGGTCGTACGACGCGGAGTGGCGTTCCCTAGCAGGGAACGTCCGCGCGGGCTGAAGCCCGCGGCTCTTCCCTGGAGCCGTAGCGATCCCTGGCTAACCAACCACCCACCGGCATACCCAGATGCACACGAGGCCCGCGTAGGTGCCCAGTACATAGCCGGCGATGGCAAGCAGGACGCCCACCGGGGCGAGGACGGGATTGAACGCCCCCGCCACGACCGGGGCCGAAGCCGCCCCGCCGATGTTCGCCTGGGATCCGACCGCGATGAAGAAGAACGGTGCCCGGATAAGCTTACCCACGACCAGCAGGATGATGATGTGGAAAGTGATCCAGGTGGCGCCCAGCCACAGATACTCGGCAGCCTCGGCGAGCTTCTCGAAGTTGGCCGCCGCCCCGATCGTGGCAACGAGCAGGTAGATCATCACGCTGCCCAGCCGCGAGGCCCCTACGCCTTCGAGATTCCGAGCCCGGGTGAACGAGAGAATCGTCCCGGCCGTCGTGGCCAGGATGACCTTCCAGGCGAAAGCCCCTAGGAAGTTGTTCATGAACTCGGGTTGGTGGGTCGCAATCGCCTGACCAAGAACGTGCGACACCCACGCGACGCCGAAGCCGAGGGCCAGGATCACCATGACGTCGGGCATCGTGGGAATGCGCATCACGCGCTGATGGAACGCCTCCATCTTCTTCTCAAGGGCAACGATGGCAGACGCGTCGCCGCCGAACCACCGATCCACGCGTTCGTGCCGACCGGCGAGATAGAGCAGTAGCCCCATCCAGACGTTGGCCACCGCGACATCCACGACGATGATGGGGGCGATCGCGGCGTTGCTCGCACCGAAGTTCTGCTGCAGCGCCACGGCGTTGGCCCCGCCGCCGATCCAACTGCCCGCCAGATAGGCCATCACCTGCCAGGCGTCTTCGGGCAACACGCCCTGCCACAGCCACAGCGCGAGCGGCCCGCCGATGACGACCCCGGCCGTGCCCGCCAGGAGCATGATGATGGCCTTGGGGCCGAGGGCGAGAATCCCCCGGACATCGAGCGAGAGGGTCAGAAGAACGAGGCTCGCCGGCAGAACGAACCCCTTGACCCACTTGTAGAGTTCCGCCTCGTCCGGGATCACCTTGTAGGTCGAGAGCAGCGTCGGCACGAAGTAGCAGAAGACCAACGCAGGGATGATCTTGAAGAGCCGTCCGATCTTCGGATGTCGATCGGCGGCGAAGATGATCGCGAGTACGGCCAGCAGAATCGCCAGCAGGCCGGCTGACGACGTGATCAGCGGTTCGGTGACGGCATTCGCGGCTGCCTGCGTCGTCACTTCCTGGGTGGTTGCCACCTGGGTCGTCGCCGCTTGGGCCAAAATGTGGAGCTTTGACATCCGGCGAATCCTACAGGAGCGGTCGCGAGGATGCGACCGGGGGTGGAGGCCGTTTCCCCTGAACTCCAGCCGCCGGGGGGAGGCGACGCGGCTGGTGCATCGTCACACTCCAAGCTGCGGGTTGACGAGGCTCCAACGTCTCTGTGGCACAGGCGTCTCGCCTGTGGTCCCACCGACGGGACGCCGGTGCCACAGAAATATGGAACCAGAAACCCGCGGATTCAAGCGTGACGATGCACTAGTCGCCTTGCCTGCGGACTCCCCCGGCAGGGCCGTGGGCTGAGGGAACGGTCATGCCCGGCCTCGACGCTTCGTCGGACGCCGGCGATTGGGCGGTCGCTTGCCGGCTTGGATATCCTCGTCAAACTGGCGTTTGCTGCGCAGGATGTGGTGATAGTGCTGGGCGAAGCGGGGGGGTTCGTCGCGCACTTGTTGGAGTACGCGCAG
>CAYYPB010000250.1:0-4892 GCA_964473405.1 uncultured Planctomycetaceae bacterium | reverse complement strand
GAGCGCACCGCGCGCTGCTGAGCGCGCTCATGCACGACGGTGGCCCCTTCGATGCCGCCGGAACCCAGGAAGTCCTCGATGTCGGAGGATGCCGCGTGACGCGTCAGCTCGCGATAGGCCAGACACTCGATGATGGACGCGACGTCCCCCGACTGGGAGTAGTATCGAATCACGTCGGCGTCGGTCTTGTGCTTCACCCGCCACTGGACCGGCATCTCGACGCTCAGCAGATTGACCGGCACCTTCGTCTCTGAGGACACGCGCCGATCCGCGACCAGGAGCCTGTACTCCTTCGTGCGGTGCGCCTTGGTCCAGAGGATCGGCGGGCGGTTCTCCATGATGTCGCCGTAGTCGGCTCGACTGTCGGTCGACTCCGGTGCGTGGCCCAGAACCATGCGTTGGATGCGCTCGACGGGGATGATCGTCGCCCGATCGATCGGCCAGCAATACCTCAGATGGATGCCGGGCTTGGCCGTCGTTGCCTCGGGCCGGCCGAGATGCTCGATGACCGCCTGATGGCCCGGCGGCACGACGACGATGCACGTCAGTGCCAGAAGCACCGCGGCCTGGATCAACAGCAGCAGGCGAATCTTCCTGCCCAGTAGCTTGTAGAACCAAGTCTCGCTGACCTTGAATCCGAACTGATAGTCGATGGCGTTGGCCAGGCTTCGGAGGATGCCGCCCGGCTCGCTGAAGATGCCCAGCAAACGGCTATCGTAGAAGGGCCGGTGAAACGCCCCCTCCACGCGCGGCCGGTAGAAATCGAGGATGAAGTTCGCGACGGTCTCAATCGCCAGGACGATCAGCAAGACACCGATCACCTGCCCAAGCCAGATTTCCGCGCCCTTGAGCCCGCTGATTTCACACAGCAGAACGAGTGAAATGCCCAGGCAAACCGCGCTTGAGCCAAACTGGTAGTTGCCGCCCGCCTTCAAGGCACTCCATCGCCGTTCCTGGCTCATCCCCAGGGCAAACCGGGACACCATGAACGTGACGAAGGAAAACGCGCCGGCGAAGAAGAGAACGACCCGGGCCTCTGTCAGATCGCCAAACGAGATTCGCTCCGCCAGCGCGACGGCGTCGACGACAGGCGGAAACTGGTAGAACCAACCGAAGATCGGCTGGCTGGCTGCCAGGATCGACAGGCCGGCCGCCAGATGAAACGCCGCAACGCCCAGCGCGATGCAGGGAATAAGGAACCGCTCGACCGTCCGCAGCCGCCGGCCCATCGCCAGCGTGTCCATCTGATCGAGTTCGTCTTCCTCGAAGATCGTTCGGGCACCGCCGAGCTTCTCCTGTCGTTGGCGTTCGAGTTCGCCGACTTCGATCCGCTCTTCTTCCAGCAGGCGATACTGGTGCAACTGGATATAGCACAACAGCCAGACGCCGCAGCAGCCGGTCATCAGGAACGCCGCCGCCCATGTCGCCGTCATCGCGTTGCCGCTGTAGATGCCCAGCAAGCCCAACAGGACAGCGATTACCAAGCTGACGGCCACGCCCAGCAGGGAAACCCACTCGCCACGCTTATCAAGTCCGCTGATCGAAGATGCCTTTGTCATGGTACGTCGTTCTCGCGAAGGTTTGATCGACTCGATCCATCATGTACGCGAAGCCCGGGCATTGTAGGAGGTTGCGGCCTCCTGCCAAGCCCGATCGGTGCGTTAGTTCAGGCCGGCGGATCGAGAGACCCTGGGGTCGGCTGGCGGAAACCGGCGTTCCGCCCCGTCGCTGACGCGCCCGATTCTGATCGGACGCAGGGACCACTCTCGCCGCTACCGCCTTGACCCACTCCTCTACGTCCCTAATATCTCTGTCTCAGGCTGCGGATCGGGACAAAAAATGCCCGCCGATTGTCGTTGTAGCGACCCAGGCCGCCGCTCGTGCGTACTAAAGCAAAACCGAAGGACGGCCCAAACGACCCATGGATCAACTTTTCGCCATCGTCAGAAACACCTATCTCCAGGCTGTTCGTCAGCCGGTGTTCGGCATTGTCATCGTCATCACCCTGGCCGGGATGGCGCTTGCGCCCTTTGTGACCGGCTTCACCCTCGACGACGACAACAAGATGCTGCGGGACATCGGTCTCTCTACGTTGCTCATCCAGGGTTTGTTCCTGGCTTGTTTCGCCGCCGCCAATGTTCTTGACAGCGAGATCGAAGACCGGACCGTTCTCACCGTCGCCGCGAAGCCCGTGGGACGCTGGCAGTTCGTCTTGGGCAAGTATTTGGGGGTTTTCGGGGCGCTCGTCACGGCGCACTACCTCTCGGGGCTGGCCTTCTATATGGCCCTGCGGCATGGCGTCTTGCAGACCGCCGCCGAAACATCCGACGCCGCGGTCATTGTTTTCGGACCTGGAATGATGATCCTCGTCCTCCTGGCGGCCGGAGCCCTGAACTACTTCTACGATCGACGGTTCCTGCCGTCGGTCATTGCCCTGGCCGTCCCGTGCCTGACGCTCGGTTCGGTGATCCTCCTCGTGGTGGACCGAAACTTCGAGTTGCAGGCCTATGAGACCACCCAGGACATCGCATCGTTCCCGGTAGAACTCGTCGAACCCGACGCCTTCAAAGGTGTCATCGAGTTTCGCCCCGATGAGGGAAACTCACGCATCCAGGGCCACAGCGGCAAACTCGTCCGTGGCGTCTGGAAGGGCCCGATCAACGACAATGACCGCAAGTTCCTCCTCAAGCTCGTTGACGACATCGAATGGCGCAAACTCATCAACTTCCTGGTAGAAAACACCAGAAAACACGATGGCATCGAGATTCTCAAGGCCGGCATCCTCATCCTAGGGGCCATCGCCCTGCTCTCGGCCATCGCCATTGCCGCCTCCACGCGCATGTCCATCCTGCCGATCTTCCTCGTCAACATGCTCGTCGTCTCGGCGGGCCTCGCATCGGACCAGATCGTCAGGCCACTGGCCGAGGCGGGCGAAGCCTGGGCCACGTTCGCCTACCGCGTGATCCCGAACTTCCAGTGTTTCTGGATGGTCGACGCCCTCAACGAGAGCCGATCCATCCCACTGGGGTATATGGCCGAGGCAGGAGGCTACGCGGCGCTCTATTCCCTGGCGGCGTTGCTGTTGGCGATGGGCCTGTTCGAGACCCGGGAAGTGGGATAGCGTGGCAGGAGACGGCTTGGCCCGATATGATAGTTCGGCTCGCGACCGCCATCGACGAACCGGGTGGCCGGAACATGCGTAGAACGTACTCATCCTCCGCCCGCGCAAGCCTCGGCTTGCCGTTTGGTGGCCTCCGTCGATTGCACACGCAGAGCTAGAAAAAAAGGCACGCCCATGGCCCACAACATCATCGGAATCAAGAACGCCGAGAACGAGCACCACGCCCAGCGCGAAACCCACAGCCACGGCAGCAGCCACTTTCACGATCACGCGCACGACGAGACGGCGAGCGCGGCGAGACTGGCGGGGTTCTGGCTGTTCGTCACCCTGGTCGGCGGGCTCCTGGTTCTCACGAGCTACTTCGTTCAGTGGTTCAGCCCCATGACCGCATCGGGCGAGTACCTCTACCAGTTCCATATGGACCTAGTGGCCGGTGTCGGTGCCGGCATCCTCGCGCTGCGCATTCTCTGGCACGCCCTGACGAACCTGCTCTCCGGCCATCAGCACATGGACGAACTGGTCGCGTTGGCGATCATGGCGGCGTTCGCGATCGGCGACTACCGCGCAGCCGGGGTCATCGGTTTCTTCCTGCTCCTCTCGGAACTCGTCGAGACGCGTACGGCGATCGGTGCCCGAGCGAGCATCGAGGATCTGATCCGACTCACACCTAAGACCGCCCGGCTCGTGACCGATGGCCAGGAGAGCGAAGTGCAGGCCGCCTCGCTCAAGGCCGGCCAGATCGTCCGCGTCCGCCCTGGCGACAATATTCCGGCTGACGGCAAGGTCATCAGCGGTGACTCCACGGTCAACCAGGCCAACATCACCGGCGAGTCCTTGCCTGTCGACAAGCGCCCCGGCGAACCCGTCTTCAGCGGCACCACCAATCTCACCGGTGCCATGGACATCAAAGTCACGCAGGTCGGCAATGAGACGACGCTGGGCCGCGTGCAGAGCCTGATCCTCCAGGCCGAGCGCACGCGCATCCCGATCATGCGACTCATCGACATGTACGTTGGCTGGTACACGCCGATCGTCCTGATGCTGGCGGGTCTCGTCCTGTTCTTTACGCACGACGATCACGGTATCTACCGGGCCATCACCATGCTCGTGGCCTCTTGCCCTTGCGCGCTCATCATGGCGACGCCCACCGCCATGGTCGCCAGCCTGAGTTGCGCCTCGCGGCTGGGCATTCTCATCAAGGACGTCTCTCACCTCGAGAGTGCCGGCAGGCTCACCGCCGTCATCTTCGACAAGACCGGCACCCTGACGACGGGCGAACTCTCCGTATCGCGGCTCATCCCGGCCGACGGCGTCAAGGGCGAGCAGTTGCTGCGCATCGCGGCGGCCGCCGAGCAACTGAGCAACCACCCCGCCGCTCGGGCCCTGCTGGACGTGGCCAAAGAAGCCAACGTGCAGTACGAGAAGCCCGACAAGTTCGAAGAGGTTCCCGGCAAGGGCGTCATCGCCCGGGTGGATGGTGATCGTGTACTCGTGGGCCGAAAGGCCTTCATCGAGGAAAAAGGCGTCGACACATCGAGCTTGACCGATGCCGCCGAACAGACCGAGGGGATGAGCCAGCTCTACGTCTCGCACGGTAAGCGCGTTCTCGGCGTCGTCGGGCTCGAAGACCGAACGCGGCCGGCCGCGCGTCAGGCCATCGAGGAGTTGCGCGAAGTGGGCGTCAACCGCGTCGCCATGCTGGCGGGAGACCAGCCTGTCGTCGCCCGTCGCGTCGACGCGGACATGTCCTGCATCGAGGTCAAGGACGAGA
>CAYYPB010000249.1:0-4895 GCA_964473405.1 uncultured Planctomycetaceae bacterium | reverse complement strand
CTGATCGATATATATTGCGGGGCGGCACTGTATTGACGGGGTGGATGGGGACGGGCGCGATATCAAGAGCGGGCAGGCCACGCCCGCCGAAGACCAAGCGGCCTCTGACACCGACCCTACTGTCGGCGCGTGCCCTCGTAGAGTTCGTACTTCAGCAGGCGGCAGTCGATCTTGGCATTGAAGAACTCCATCCGGCGACTGACGCGCAGCCGGACTCTCTTGGCGAGGTCCAGGTTCCCGGTGAAAACGAAGCCCGTCCAGCCCGAGCATCGCTTCTTGAAGAAGTCACCCATTCGCTTGTAGGTCTTCTCGAGAGCGGCCACATGCCCCATCCGCTCGCCGTACTCCGGATTCAACAAGACGATCCCCTTGTCCTCGGGGATGCGCGTCTCGGCGAAGTCGCAGACGGCAAAGTCGATCATGTGATCAACTCCCGCGGTTTCGGCGTTCTTCTTGGCGGCCCATATGGCTCGCTCGTCGATGTCCGTCGCAATGATGGCCGCAGGCGTCGCCGTGTTGCGAATCTTCTTCGCGTCGCGTCGGAGTGCCTGCCAGGCCGCATCGTCGAAACCCTTCTGGTGCATGAAACCGAAGTTGCTCCGCAGCAAGCCCGGTGGCCGGCCCGACGCGATCAGCGCCGCTTCGATGGCCAACGTACCGCTGCCGCACATGGGGTTGACCAGCGGCACGGCCCCGTCGTAGCCCGTCGCGAGGACGACGGCGGCGGACAGAGTCTCCTGCATCGGCGCCTTGTGCGGGATCTTGCGGTAGCCGCGATCGGCGAGCTTGCGGCCCGAGGTGTTGATGAAGAGTTGGCAGTGGCTCTGACTCCAATAGAGATGCACGACGAAGCCATCTCGCTTCGAGCCCGAGTCGGGACGTGTGCCCACGACCGAGGAGACGCGATCAACGATAGCATCCTTGACCTTGAGGCTGGCGTATCGCCAGTCGGTGATCGTCGGCGTGTTGACGCTGGAGACGATGCTCAGGTACTCGTCGGGCGAGATCATCTCCTCCCACGGCAGGGACTCGGTGCGATCGTAGAGCTCCTCGGCGTTGGCGCACATGAAGTCGTCGAGCAGGATCA
The DNA here is from genome assembly GCA_964473405.1 of uncultured Planctomycetaceae bacterium. Lineage (GTDB taxonomy): Bacteria > Planctomycetota > Phycisphaerae > UBA1845 > UTPLA1 > CAYYPB01. Next base: position 3,808 of record CAYYPB010000249.1, on the reverse strand, counting down.
GAACATTGAAGGCCGTTCGAAGCATCAGGTTCAGCCGCATCGCGTCGCGCGGGGTCGCGGTGATCTCGATGTGCGTCTTCTGCACGGATTCGACGACATGGCCGAGGTCCTCGACCTCCGCCTGGAGATAGCCGGCAAGGCCCGGCGCGCAGGTGATGCGGATCTTGCCGGATCTATCTAGGTCCATGGAATGCTCCTGAAGAATGTAGCACCGGCGTCAGAGCCGGCAGGACCACAGGCGAGACGCCTGTGCCACACAGATTTCGGCTTTCGGCTTTCTCTCCCCTACTCCTCATAATCGTACTCGAACGGCTTCTTGGCGAAATCGTGGGCTCGCCGTCGTGAGACGCTGACGAGCAGGCCGATCGAGAGGTAGTTGGTGATCAGACCGCTCCCGCCCATGCTGACGAAGGGCAACGACATGCCGGTGATGGGCATCAGGCCCATCGTCATGCCGATGTTGATATAGGTCTGCGCACAGATGAGTGCGCAGATGCCCACGGCGAGCAGACGGCCCAACGGATCGTTGGTCATCGAGGCGATCGTCAGGCCAGAGGCAACGATCGCAAGATAGCAGAGCAGCACCCCCATCACCCCCGCGAAGCCCCACTGATGGGCGATCACGGCGAAGATGAAGTCGTTGTGCTCCTCGGGTAGCAGATCGTGGCGGAAGAACGCCCCTTCGGCAAAGCCCTGGCCGAACACGCGGCCGCTGCCCATGGCGATCTTCGACTGATTGAGTTGGTACCCGGCGTTGAGAAGCCAGCGTTGATCCGTCTGATCCTGATGCAGCAAGGCCGCGATGCGCTCGCGCTGGTAGGGGTTCATCAACGGCGAGACGTAGAACGCCGGCACGGAGAGGAAGCCCAGCGTGAGGATCAACGCCAGGTGTTTGCTCTTCGCACCGGCGGCGTAGAGCATCACGAACAGCGTGGGCAACAGGAGGATGCTCGTGCCGAGGTCCGGTTCCTTGAGGATCAACCCCAACGGCACCAGCGTCAGGATGAACGGCACCAGCAGGCCGCGCAGCGAACGATAGTTCGTGCGATATCGCAGGTAGAACGCGAGCGCGAGTACATAGACCAGCTTGGCGTATTCCGACACCTGTATGTTGATGGGCCCGAGGACGATCCAGCGGTAGGCGTTGCGCCGTGGAGCGATGATCGGCGCCATGTTCACCTTCCGCGCGACGACCAGCAGCACGAGCAGCACCAGTACGATCGCGAACAGCGGATAGGCCCAACGCCCGATCTCGCGGTAGCCGATGCCCTGAATGACGACGAGCCCGACGAGGCCAATGCAAAGAAACATGATCTGCCGCAATGTCTTGGTGGGCGGGCCGTCGCCGCCGGCCTCACCGGCATAGACGCCCAATAGGCCGAGCCCTGTGAGCAGCAGCGCGGCGGCAAGGATGACCCAAGCCGCCGGCGGAATCGATCTGGACCCGCGAAGACTCATGAACGCGGCCCCGAGTCGGTCCGGTCATGTGGGGTACTCAGATAGCCGTGCGGGCTATCCAGCAGGGCCTGGAAGACCGCCCTGCCAACCGGCCCCGCCGTCGAGCCACCGCTGCCGCCGTACTCGACGATCACCGCGAGCGCGATCTTGGGATGGTCAAACGGTGCAAAGCCGGCGAACCAGGCATGGGACGGGGGCGTCCCCTTGCCCGGACGAGCCGGGGGCCAGCGCAAGACCACCTCTCGGCGGATCGGCCGAACGCCGGCGCTGATGCCCAAACTCTCACGAGCCCCTTCAACTGTCGCCGCGACAATCGCTTGCGTTCCGCCATCCGCATCGGCAAAGGTGAATCGCGTCTCCACCACGCGGGAGACGCACTGGGCACTTCCCGTCTTGCCGCAGATTTCCAAACCGTCCAGCCGGGCGTGCTTGTAGGCCGTGCCGCCGATCTCGTTGACGCAGCGATGAAGCCCGCTGCGGGCCACGCGCCAAGCCTCAGCAGAGAGGCCGGGTATCTCGAGGGCGGGCCGGTGCCGGCCGTCGTTGGCGATGATCGTGGGGGCTCGGTAGCGGCCGGCGGCGAGCGTGGCGAACATGTTGGCAGCTTGCAGCGGCGTGATCTGCATCTCGCCCTGGCCGATGGCATAGTTGCGGCCGTCGGCCGGGCGGTGTTGGGCGAAGGATCGGTTCCGCGCGATCCACTGGGCCGTGGGAATGATGCCGGAGCGAGCTTCGATCAAGCCCGTATCCGGGCCGGTATCGGAGGCCAGCTCCTCACCGCGAATGAACGTGTCGCAGAACCGCGTCAACCGCTGGGCCCCTATCCGCTGGCCGAGCCCGAAGAAGTAGACGTTGCAACTGTGCTTGATCGCATCCTCGGCGCCGACGTACCCGTGCCCCGCCATCTGCTTCCAGTAGGTCCAGCAGTGCCACTTGGATGACCCCGGAATGAAACTGCCATCGCAGAACGACTGTCGTTTTGCGTCGACAAGGTCGTGCCTGAAACCGGCTAGCAACGTGACGGGCTTCACAATCGAGCCGGGCATATACTCTTCGGCCACGGCGCGGAATAGCAGCGGTCGGCGGGCGGCATCGTCTCGCAAGGTCGCGTAGTCCCTGACGTACTCCTCCCGATCGAACGTCGGCACGCTCACGATCGCGAGAATCTCCCGCGTCTGAACGTCGAGTACGACACAGGCGGCGCCTGTCGAGGGCGGATGCTGCTCGACGACCTCGACGAGAATCTCCGCGATGTGGCGCTGGAGGTCGAGATCGACCGTAAGCTGCACATCCAGGCCGTCGACGGGCTGCTGCCGATCCATCGGTTCGCCATCAAGGTCTCGACGCTCGAAGCCGCGGCGACCGCGCAGCATCACCTCGCCGAGGAACTCCACGCCACTGACACCGGCGGCGTCACCCGCACGATAGCACCCGAGAAGCGCGTCCTCGTCGTCATCCGCTCGCCGTGGATCGTCCCTGATCCGCTCGGCGGTCACTTGCCCCAGCGAGCCGAGAACGTGGCAGAGCGACTCGGTGCCGCCGCTCCAGACGCGCCGAACGGAAGGCTGGATCCTCATGAACGGTGAATCGGTGACGGCCACTTCGATGCGCGCTCTGATCTCTGGCGTGATGTCGCGGAGGATGGCGTGAAATATCGTCTCCTCGCGCAGCCGAAGCTCGTCGATCGACTGCTCGAATCCACGATCCTCTCGAGCGTTCCAGATGTACCGGCGGAGGCGCTCCACCGAACGGCAGATCCGGTCGCGACGCATGCGAAGATCTCGCATCGGCGTACCCGTCGCTTCGGCCAGTGTGATCCACATCTTGGCGATCCGGCGTTTGACCTCGGCCTCCAACTCGGCGGCGGACGCGGTTCGCCAGGGGCCTCCGCGACGTTTCAGTCTGTTGGCCAGGCGCTGAAGATAGGCTTCATTCAGATTGAGTGCGCCGTAGTGAATCGTCACATCGGTCGCCGGCTCGTCGGAAACGAGAAGACGCCCGAACTGATCGAGGATCCGACCGCGCAAAGGGGGCAGAAACCGCCGAGGCGAGACGAGCGACTCGCCCGCCATGCGTTCGTACGACTCACCCCGAACGATCTGAAGCTGGAACAGGCGCAGGACAATGACGATGCCGCAGACGACGGGAATGAGCAGGATGATCTTGAGGCGTCTCTCGAACACAGCGAATCAGTTGGGTCTCCGGGCGATCTGCACGCGGTTGGGTTCACACGACGCGGGCCGCGCCGGCCGTCGGTCCGCGACCGGCCTTGGGTACTACGCGGTGCAGCGGGCGGGGGTCGGGCCGAGCTCATATCGTGCGGCGGGTCATCGTACGCGCCAAAGGCGCG
>CAYYPB010000248.1:0-4935 GCA_964473405.1 uncultured Planctomycetaceae bacterium | reverse complement strand
CTCCCGGTAGTCCACTTGGAGAGGGAAAAAATCGATGCCCTCTCGCGGCTTGCCGGAGACCACGGCCGCCAACAGCGTGGTCTCACCGTAGGTCACCATCACCGCCCCGGCCGCCTGTCTGGCGATCTTCCCGGTTTCCAACTTGAGTGTTCGTCCGCCGATTTCCGCCTCTACACAATGAATCGCCATCTTGTTTTCGCCTATCTAACCTACAAACCTACCAGCCAACATTTCCTAGTCACTTATCTTCGTGAAGCGTGGGTTGCGAATAAGGCGGAACGCCCTCTCTTCCAGGGCGACCCCTATCGCGCCGGACCCGCGGATGATAGTCCGCAGGTTCGGGGGTGTACTGAATACTGGAAAGACTCACCTGCCGCCGACCCGCGGCCGCGAAACGACTACTTGCGTAGCCCCAGGCTCTTGATCGTCTCCTGGTAGCGCTTGCGATCCGTCCGCGTCAGGTACTTCAACAGGTTCGACCGCGCACCGACCATCTTCAGCAGCCCGCGCCGCGAAGTGTGGTCCTTCTTGTGAATCTTCAGGTGTTCGGTCAACTCTTGGATCTTGGTCGTGAGAAGTGCGATCTGAATCTCGGGTGAGCCGGTGTCGGAATCGTGGCGGCGATACTTCTCCACCACTTCGCTTTTGACTGTCTCCGTGAGTGCCATGTGGAACGATGCTCCTGCAGGATGGGGCCGCAGCGCGGCCGCACAGGTCTTGTCCAGCCCTCTTGCAGACACGCATCCACCATGAGGGCTACAGAGCCCAGCAGTCTAGACGGAAACGCCGATGCAAGCAACTCGCTCGATCAGGCAGTATGCCCCGACGCGCGACGCGAACACGAACTCAGCACCGATGCCCCGTAGGCACTAAGCCTCCAAGTTCGTCGCATGTTGGCTTGCCGCCGGGCGAATCTTCGAGATTACTCTGGATATGATGTGCCGATTGACGGGCGGCGAAGGGTGTAACATCCTGAAAAATAACCACTTAGATGTTATTCGGATCAATGTACTCGCGATCCAGGATGGTGGCCGCCGATTCGATGAGGCGTTCCGTGGCGAATGGCTTGTTCACATAGTCGTCCACGCCCAGGCTTCGGGCATAGGCTTCGTGGCGCTTGCCTTCGTTGGCCGTGATCATGATGACCCGCGGCTTGGTGCCGGGCGTGCGATGCCGATTGATCGTCTCGACGACCACAAAACCGCTTTTTCGGGGCATCATCATGTCCAGGACCACCAGATCGGGCTGGAGTCGCTTGGCCATGTCCGCGCCTTTGGCTCCATCATTCGCGGTCGTGACCTTGGCCCCGCAGGATTCGAACGCCAGTCTCACCGTCGTCAAGATGTCCTGGTCGTCGTCCACGGCCAATATTGACAGGCCTTCCAGGTTTGCTGGCATCGTGATTCTCCAAGCTGATGCGGCTGATCGCCTCGCCCCGTGCACGGCCCACCGCCACCGGGTGTCGCCGCGTGAGTATACGACCCCCGAGCCGACCGGGCAAGGTGCCCTTGGCATATGACCGCTCCTGCCCCTATAAGAAACGCTATGACCTCTCGACACCGTGAACCAGCACGGCGGCCCCATCGAGTTTGCCGGTCCGCCCTCTCCCAAGGCGGATCGCCTAGTACACCGCCACACACGAATCCGCAGGTTGACGAGGCTCCAACGTCTCTGTGGCACCGGCGTCTCGCTGGTGGGACGACAGGCGGGACGCCTGTGCTACAGAAACATGGAATCAACAACCCGCAGATTCAAGCGTGGCGATGCACTAGTTGCCGTTGGTTCCTATTCGCGCCGCTCGTGGCGATTTTCTGCTGCGGCTGCCCCGTCACGCAGTCGCTTCCGAGCCAGGCATCCATCATGGATCGCGTCGAGAAGCGATCCGGTTGTTCTTACCAACTGTACATACCCAGTATTTACGACGACCAGCGTCCGTGGCCGCTCGTAGTCGTCTGCCACGGAACCTGGCCCTGGGATTCCGCCGAATCTCAGATGCGCGAGTGGGCCAAGTTCGCCGAGTACGAGGGCATCATCGTCGCCGCCCCCAGGCTCGTTTCCACCAAGGGTGACTGGCCTCCGCCGCCGGCCAAGCAGATCGCTCTTCAAGAAGAGGACGAGCGGAAGATCCTCGCGATGGTCGGCGAGATCAAGCGACGGCACAACATCGCCGAATCCCAGGTCTTTCTCACGGGTTGGTCGGCCGGTGCTTATCCCATCTTGCACACGGGCCTGCGACATCCCGACGTCTTTCGGGCCCTCTTCATTCGACAGGGCACATTCGACGAGCGATTCCTGGACATACCCGACGACGTCATCAGCAAATGGCAGCCCGTCAAAGTCGTTTACGGAAAGTCAGATGCGCTTCGGGACCAGACCACGGCCAGCGTCAAATGGATGGAGAAGTCGGGCGTTTGGGTCGACCGCGAGGAGTTGCCGGGGATTCACCGGCGCATCGATCCCAAGCACGCATGGCGATACTTCAGCGAGGTGATCAAGGACCGTCTCTGGGTGCGCATCCGAACGCAACGGCCGGACGCCGCCAAACCGCTGGCGATTCGATTCGACCTGGACTGCATCCCCAAGGCCGTCAAGCAGAAGTGGTTCTTTGGAGATGGCACGGAGTCCTACGAGGCCGCGCCGGTTCACACCTACAAGAAGTCGGGCCGATACAAGGTGAGAGTCAATCTCGCGATCAAGGGCGGCAAGAAGTACACGCGCACGCGGACGGTTCGCGTAACGGGTTCACGTCCCGCAGAGTAGCAACGGTTCCTCCATAGTGAGCCGCGAGCTTCAGCTCGCGCGGAGTTTCCAGGGCGAGGCAGCGCCGTGCTCCGGTATACTTCCGCGTCCCGGCGCGCCGGGAAAGCCTGCGGCTCTTTGTGCATGACGGCCCACCGCATCACGACGTTTGCTTGCGAATGACCATGTCGAAATCCCGCACCATGGCCGTACGCCGCTGCAAGCCGATGAGGAAATAGACGCCCGCCGAAGCGAAGGACGCGATGGCCGCGATCAACCGGCAGATCAGCAGCGTGTCGTTGGGCATGAGGGAGGTCGAGTCGCTCAACGCCGCCGCCGGGTTGATCGCCATGAAACAGGCGGTGATCGGCGTGAGCGGCATCAATGCCGACGTCAGATACCCCTCGCTCGCGTCCTGCATCATGAGGGCGCATCCGCCGGACACGGCGAACACGCCGATGACGATCCCCATGCTGTAGAACACGGCCGTGATCGTCTTCTTGCACTTGATCGACATTTCCAGGCCGATCATGCACGCGAAGGCCGTGAACGCGATCAGCAATACCGGCAGCGTCAACATCGACTCCCAGCATACGACGGGCCCGCCGGTCGTTGTCGTGGCATCAAAGAGGCGGCCCGCGAAGAGGTCGAAGACGACGAAGAACACGACCGTCACATACGGAACGATCAGCATCGGGCCCGCCGCGTAGACAAGGCCGCTGATCTTCCCCGTGATGATCTTCGCGCTCGTCAGCGGTGTTGCGAGCAGAAGCTCCAGCGTGTTGGACTCTTTCTCCCGCGTCATCGACGTGGCGGCCGTCGTCGTGGCGACAAAGAGCGTGATGCCGAGCTCGACGGCGACGACGCCTAGTAGCCACGCCCGGGCCTCGACGACGCTGAGGTTCCCCGATCCATACATCACCGAGAGAACGATGCCGAGCAACAAGCCTACGCTCAGCATCAGGTATCGCCCCAGACGCCCGCCCCCGGCCGCGGCACCCGTCACTGACTCGCGCCACGAGATCGGGTTCTTCCGCACATGACGCGGCGTTCGGCACTGATCGTCGCCCGATGACTCGGCGGCACCGTGACTCCCCGCTCCCGTGCGGCCGCGAAACAGCTTGGACAGGAATGTCGCCTCGCCCTCCTTGATGCTCCGCCGGACGAAGAACAAGCTTAGAACGATTAGCGCCGCCGAAAGCAGAATGGACAACACGATGAAGCTGTACTGCGGATAGGCGAGAAGGTATTGGCCTGGCAGGCCGTAGTGCATCACCGCGCCGATTTCGGGGGCTGGCGCTTCACCGAGAACGACTTGGAGGGCGAGGAAAGGATGAAACGCCGCCAACCAGCTCATCTGCAAGGTCTGGCCCGGAGCAGGGATCGCCTCTGGCGGAATCAGCCCTCGCCAGAAACTCAGGCTGTAGGTGACGATCAGGTAGATGGCGATCGCCAGATAGAACGAGAAGATCGTCCGCCCCGTGCCGATCTTCACGACGCTGATCGTGATGGCCAGCGTGCCGGTGAGCAGCGCCGTGGCACCGGCCAGCGCGATCGACAGACCGATCTTGTCACCCGTGACACCGCCGTAGACCATCATGATGCAGAACAGGGGGATGCCCGCGATGAGCAGGGCGAACACGAAGAACAGCCGGCTGAGCAGCGAGCCCAGGACGATTTGTCCGTTGGTGAGTGGCGTCGACAGGAGGATGTTGTAGGTTTGGGAGTCCTTCTCTTGAGTAATCGCGGCGGCGGCAAAGATCGGTGCCAGAACGCAGACCATCGTAAGTTGGATGAAGGACAAGGTCTTGAAGACGCCGGTAGCTTCCTTGGCCAGCTCCGCCAGGGAGGAACTGCCCGACTGCGTCACGATGACTCCAACGACGACGGCAACCGCCAGGATCGCCAGATAGACCATCCGGATGAGCCAGTGTTGCGTACGCTTGCCGCCCGCCGACACCACGCGCACGAGGATCGGGTTCGCCGGCACCAGCCGCCAGAACCAAAGCCCGAGATCTCTGAGAACCGCTTGCACGAAGTTTGTCCTCCGCGAATCTCTAGTGTTGAGCGTCCCCGCAACGATCAGAGCCGCGACCGTCAGGGAGCGCCTACCGCCGTAGACCGCAGTTCTCGCAGCGGAACGATGCGCGCTCGCGCCACGATCAGAGGCGCGACCGTCATAGAGAGACAGGGAGC
>CAYYPB010000247.1:0-4946 GCA_964473405.1 uncultured Planctomycetaceae bacterium | reverse complement strand
GTGGCACAGGCGTCTCGCCTGTGGTTCCACCGGCGGGACGCCGGTGCCACAGAGACGCGGGTACCTCGTCAACCCGCAAGATGAGGTGTGAAGGTGCACCAGGGATGCCGGAACACATGGTGAGGCGAGCCTCCTCCACGACCGGTCTGTTGGCATTTCTCGTGGTGTCGGTCTGCGCCGCGCCAGCGGTGGGCCAACAGGTTGAGGGTCGCATTCGCCGCGTGGGGCTCTTCGAGGGGGCGTCTCCAACGGTTCGTTCGGGCTGCATGTCCTTCGTCGAGGTCGAACTACGGTGGTTCGGCGGCGAGCCGTTCGACGGCGAGCTGCGAATCAACCAGCAGGATCGCGACGGTGACGTGGTGACAGCCGTCCAGACGGTCGCCCTGGCACCGGACGGTCAATGGCGACCCTACGAGGTCTACTTCGTTCCGCACACCGAGCAAGGGAGCGATCGCCTTCAAGTTCGCTTGTTCGATAGCGATGGCCGCCTCGTTCGGATCACCACCGACACGGGCGAAGACGTCAGCGAGTTGGACTCACCCCTCGTGACGGATGCCCCATCGGCCGAGGAGCTGTTGATCGTCGACTTGACGGTACCGCGCATGCTGCCGCACACCGCCTGCCTGGACACGCGGTGGCGGCACCCCATGAGCGAACGCCTCAATGCACGAACGGTGCGCCCGCTGTCGCCGAACAGCCTACCGTCACGAGCGCAGGGGCTCGAATCCGTCGACGCGATCGTCTGGGATGACGCAGATCCTTCGATGCTAAACGCTCAACAGATTGAGGCGCTGATCGGCTGGCTAGAGGCGGGCGGGCGGTTGTTGCTGACTGCCGGCAGCAATTGGCAGCAGTTGGTTAAATCGCACCTGAAGTCCATTCTCCCGGTCGCGATCACCGGCGTGAGCCAGGTGACCGAAGCGCAGGAGTTCACCGAAGAAGACATTCTCCGCAACCCCCGTTACGCCGGGCATCTGGATGTGCAATACGCTCGGTCGCCCATCACGCGATGCAGGATGCGTCGGCTGCCATCGGCGATCGGCATCCCGGCGAAGTTCAAGGGAAACGAGCCCATCGCCTATCGGCGACTCGTCGGTCGTGGATCGATCACCTTCGTCGGTGCGACGTTGCAGCAACTCCTTCCGCCACCGGCCTCCTGGACGGGCGGGACGATCCCCGCTGCCGAGAACGAAGATGAAGACTCCGAGGAGGCGGGCTTTCTCAATAGCTGCGAGCAGGTTCTGGGGTGGAACTTCCTGGGATTGCCCAAGACCTACGAGGAGGAGTCGAGCCTCATGATGTGGGGCGCGGTCGATCTGTTTGGCCAGGTCCGCGAGACCGTCGGCTTCCAGGAAGTGGGTGCTTGGTTTCTCATTTTCGCGATCATCTTCTCAGCAGCCTACTGGGCGCTGGCCACGATAGGCAGCTACTTCTACCTTAAACGCCGAGGGCTCGAACACCACAACTGGACGGCCTTCGCGGCAATCAGTCTCGTCGGCGTCGTGATCGGCACGGGGATGGTGTGGACGCTGCGCGGCGTGACGACGAAGCTCTGGCAGACGACGATCGTGGACGCCAAGGCCGGTGAGGGCTACGCACATGCGACGTGCCTGTTCGGCGTCAAGACGCCCGACCACACAGCCCTGAACTTGCGATTGCCCGTGGGCATGGACGACCCATCCGGCGCACAGCGCTACGGCATGCTGCGCGTAATGCCGCAAGCGACAAGCGTCAACGCCGTAGAGGCATCCAAGTTCGTCGCGCCGGGTCACTACCAGTCCACCCATGCGGGCACGTTGCTCGACCAGGTTCCGATTCGAGCGACGCTCAAGGAGTTCCACGGACGTTGGCACGGGCAGATGAACGGGGCGTTGGATGCACGGTTCGTCGTCCACGCGAATGACGCCAACCAGTTCGGCGAGGGGAGCTACATCCGCAACAACCTCGGCGTCGATCTGCACGGCTGCTACATTCTCGAAGGCAGAGACGAAATCGCCGGCGACAAGAACATCGTCCTGACGCGATGTCTCGTGCTGGGCGAGCTGCCGAAGTCGGGGCCGGGTTCGGAGCTCGACGCAACCGCCCTTCGGGACAAGCTCTACTATGTGCCCCGCATGGCAGGCGACCCCGCGGATGCCGAGCCCGAGAAGATATCGCCCATCCAGTTGGCTCTCACCAGCCCCCGCGGCGCCCTCAAGCAATGGCGGGAGCAACTCGGGCGTCTGGCGACCGGGCCGGGAAACCAGGACCTCAAGCGGCCTCGCTTGACCGTCCCGCAAGCCTATTCCTCGATCCTGCTGCTTTCGGTGTACGATCTACTCTCGCCCGACCCGAACGGGCGTCAGGCGCTGCGGCGCTCGCACGGGCGAACGCTCGACTGCACGCACCAGATCACGCAGGAGACGGCCATCTTGATCGGGTATTCAGATCAGCCGGCCCCGGCAGTGCTGGAGGCGAATCGTGTGAAGCTCCTTCCGGAGCGTGCATTGACGGTGTATCGGTTTCTGATCGAGGTGGACAGGGAGTGAGACGCTGTGTGGCGAATGTGGCACCGGCGCCAGAGCCGGTGGATTCTCAAGCGGAGCCCCGGGACCACCGGCGAGACGCCGGTGCCACAGCTTGGTTATAGTCGGCATTGAAGGGTTGGCGGTGATCATCCAGACGATCAATTTGACGAAGCGATACGGCAAACTTGTCGCCCTCAACGGCCTTCATCTGAACATCGAGGAAGGCGAGTGCTTTGGCTATATCGGCCCGAACGGGGCCGGCAAGACGACAACCATTCGGATCCTGGCGACGCTGCTTCAGCCCACATGGGGCGAAGCGAAGGTCTGCGGTTTCACGGTGGGCTACGAGTCGCGGATGATCCGCCCGTTGATCGGCTATGTGCCGGACTTCTTCGGCGCGTACGAGGACATGGTCGTTCAGGAGTACCTGGAGTTCTTCGCCGCAGCGTACAACATCCACGGCGATCAGCGGAAGCGCGTCGTGGGCGACGTACTCGAACTGACCGACCTGGCCTACAAGCGTGACAATCTGGTCGATGCGCTGTCGCGCGGCATGAAGCAGCGACTGAGCGTGGCCCGTGTGCTGCTGCACGACCCGAAGGTTCTGTTTCTCGACGAGCCAGCCAGCGGCCTGGACCCTCGGGCGCGGATCGAAATGCGGGAGTTGTTGAAAGAGCTGAGCCGAATGGGCAAGACGATCGTCATCAGCTCGCACATTCTGCACGAGTTGGCGGAATTGTGTACGACCGTCGGCATCATCGAACGAGGCGACATGAAGTTCAAAGGGCCGATCGATGAAATCGTCAAGCGTGCGCGGACGGGAACCCTTGTAGAGGTCAAGGTCGGCGGCAAACAAGAGTCGGCGATCGGCGTACTCCAGGAACTAGAGTTGGTCGAAGATGCGGTTCAAGACAACGGTAGGCTGCTCGTATCCCTGAAGCAGGAGATTCACGACTTCTCTTTCCTGGCGAGGGCGCTGCTGCGGGCCGAGTTACCCATACGAGAATTGAAAGAAGAGGACATCAATCTCGAAACAGCATTCATGCGATTCACTAAGGGTATCGTGCAATGATTCGTGGTGGAGAGACCTGCCATGGCAACGTTACGTCGCCACCAAGGGAAGAGCCGCGGGCTTTCCCGGCGCGCCGGGACGCGGTCGTGCGGCGCGGAGCGGCGTTCCCTTGCAGGGGACGGCCGCACGGGCTAAAGCCCGCGGCTCTTCCGTAGATAGGTAGTGCTGCCAGACTACGGCGGCGCAAAGTGAGGATGACAGCGATGAGACAGTGGTGTTGGATTCGAGCGGCCACCTGCGTGTGGGCCGTTGCTTTGGTTTCAACAACGAGCGTGGCTGCCCACGCGCAGAACAAGCCGGCCGCCGGCAATGCGGACATGTCGCCGACTGAAATAGGCGTTCGATTCACGCCGGCGATGGCGGAGGCTATGAGCTTCCAGTTCACCAAACAGATGAAGCTGCGCTACCACCTTGCGGAGGAGCAGAAGAAGGACATCGAGAAGATCATCGCCGGACAACTGATGCGCCTCGTCAAAGAGAATGCCATCACCGGCCGCGACATGATCGAGATGGCAATGGAAACGATGATCGCCAACGATGGCAACTTTCCCAAGGACAAGGCCATCGAGTTCGCCAAAGTAGCCAAACCGGCCATGCCCGCCCTGCGAGGGTTCTTCACGCGCAGCGCCGGTGAGATCGGCAAGAAGCTCACGATAAAGCAGCGACTGAAGTTCACCGGCGACATGGCGGGCGTGACGGCGGGACTCGTCGTCTTCGAGAACCGCATGAAACGCTGGGCCAAGGGCGAAGTCGGGAATCGAGCCAACCCGTTCTACGATTCGGGCGACCACACGTCGGACGAAGACGGGCCGCAAGAGCCCGAGGACCCGAACGAAACGAAGGAACACCGGCAGGCCAGACAGAACGCGGAGCGCACCGTCGGTTGGCGCAGCAAGGTCGAGTCGAAATGGGAGCGATATGTCAGCAATGCAATCGTCTATTATGACTTCGACGAGACGCAGATCACATCGGCCCAAGCAGTGTTGAAGGACTGCACCGAACGAGCCAAGGCGATCAAGACCCCCGAGTGGCGGAAGAAACTCATCGAGAACAACATCGCCGAGAGCCTGGGATGGCGGTTGGATTCGCGGTTCAACCAAGGGCCGTGGAAGCATCGGTTGGATCAAGAAAACGAGAAGTTGATGCGGCCCCTGGACAAGCTGGGCGACGAGTTGCGCAGCCGAATCGACGGCGTCCCCACCTCGAAGCAGAAAGCCGTGGCTCTCGAGTCGGTTCGCAAGGCATTGGCGGAAAAAGGGATGAAACGCCTACCCGGTTAGTGGCTGGTACGGCCGGGAGGCTCAGCGAGATCAGAGCCGCGACCGTCAGGGAGCGCACATCGTTCCACTGCGAGACCTGCGGTCCTT
>CAYYPB010000246.1:0-4950 GCA_964473405.1 uncultured Planctomycetaceae bacterium | reverse complement strand
TGGGTTTCGAGCGATTGGCCGTCGTCGGTCGGCGCGTTGCTCGTGGCGGGGGAGTAGACCTTGGGGGCGGCGAACGTGTCGTCGAGCCTGGGATACTCCAGGGCGACGCCCGCCGCGGCGATGAGCAGAGCGATGAGGAAGCAACATGCACCGGTGAAGCGACCGTTCGGGACGAGTTGTGGTGAGCGGCTTGACATCTCGATTGGAAGCCTCGCTTGCGGGGAAGTGATCGGGCGCATTCTATCGCACCGTGAGCGGCGAGCGAATAGCAATCCACGGGTACCGCGCCGGGCGAGTGACGCGCAAGAAAAAAGAAAGCGCCGTGCCCCGCTGGGGGGCGGTCGACGCTTTCCGGAGGGGAAAGAAGCCGTGCTTCGTTCAGCTCCTAGAAACGGAACTCAGACCAACTCGTTACTCCCTCTCCGCAGGGGTATGCTCCTTTCCCCTGGTATCGTGGTCAGCTTCATTGGTTCACAGACTAAGTGCTTTGCCAAGCGGCGCCAAGGGGAAACCGAAATCTATCGTTCCCCTCGATGCTCAGCGGCGCTGTGATTTCTATTCTCGCCAACGGGAGGCCCGTTCGGCCTCCTCGTCCCTCAGCCTAGCACTGAGCGTAGCCGCACCCGTGACATTTCGTGCAGCCCTCGCCCATGTCCAAGTCGCCACCGCAGTCGGGGCACTTGACGCGATAGGAATCCCTGGGCGAGATCATCGGCACGGGCGTGGCCCCCAAGCGATCGGAGGCACTCAGCGTCGTGTCCAGGGACATCTCGTGGCTCTTGCCGTTTCCGCCGCCGTTGCCGTTCGTTCCATGGGGGCCGGCCGACTCGTGGTCGAGAGCCTCCAGATCGCCCAGCAGCATCGCCTTAATGCCGCAGCGTTCCTTGGCCCCGCTGTAGCGTTTGAGCGCCTGGGCGAGACCGTCGGGCAGCGACATGATCCGTCCGTGCCGGGTCGGGATTTGCAGCGACGAACCGATGCCGGAGAGCTGCTTGATGACGTGCATCAGGCTGCCGCCCGCTCGGAGCCACAGGCTGATCATTCGGCAGATCGCCTCCAGATCGCTGGTGGCGATGTCGCCGCCCTTGCCCAGTTGAGCGAAGACTTCCAACTCTCGCTCCGTGTGAGGATCGACCGTGATCTGAATGTGCATGTTGCCGAACGGCGTCTGCTGGCGGATGCGAATACCGCTCGTGATCGCCGGGAGTTCCCTCGGGATGAGTGAGGGTGTCGGTGCCACGGTCGTGATTCGCTCGCCGAAAAGATTCGTCTCGGTCTTGATCTTGGGGTGGTCCTGCCCCGTCGTTTCCTCGAGGGGCTCCGTTTCGGCTACCGTGCTGATTCTTTCGTCCACGTCGCTCACCGTCTTTTCGCGTTTGTGGTCTGACCCCGCGAGCGCCATCGGCTGCATCGACCGGCAGCCGTCCCGGTAAACCGTGACCCCCTTGCAGCGAAGCTCGTAGGCCGCGCGATAGATCGCGTCCACATCGGCGGGCTCGGCGTCGTGGGGGAAGTTGATCGTCTTGCTGATCGACGAATCGCAGTGCTGCTGAAAAGCCGCCTGCATCTTGATGTGCCACTCGGGCGCGATGTCGTGAGCGCAAACGAAAACGCGCTTCACGTCCTCCGGTACTTCGTCGAAAGAAGCGAGGGTGCCCTCCTTGGCAATACGATCCATCAACCCCTCGCAATAGAAACCGCGCTGTCTGGCGACATGTTCGAATGTCTCGTTGGTCTCGATCATCGGGCCTTCGCCGGGATCCTGACCCTTGAGTACGTTGCGGTGAAATGCCAGGCTGAACATCGGTTCGATGCCGCCGGAGCAGTCGGCGATGATACTGATTGTGCCAGTCGGTGCAACAGTCGTCGTGGCGCTGTTCCGCATGGGGCGTGCGTGCTTCGTGTCCCAGACGCTGTTCGACCAGTTCGGGAAGCAGCCGCGATCAACGCCCAACTTCTCGGAGGCGTTGTGCCCCTCATCGTTGACGAACTTCATGAGCCGTTCGCCCCAGGCCACACCCTCTTCGGTGTTGTAGGCCACGCCCAGCTTGTAGAGCGCGTCGGCAAACCCCATGACGCCCAGGCCGATCTTGCGATTGGCTCGGCAAATGTCCTCGATCTCGGGCAGCGGATACCGATTGGCCTCGATGACGTTGTCCAGAAAGCGGATCGCGTCGTGGATCGTCTCTCGCAGCGATTCCCAGTTCACGGTCGCGTCGGCCGTGCAGGCGTTCTCGACGAACAGGCCGAGGTTGATGCTGCCGAGGTTGCACGCCTCGTAAGGGAGCAGAGGCTGCTCGCCGCAAGGATTCGTGGCTTCGATCCGGCCCACATGCGGCGTCGGGTTGGCGTCGTTGATCGTATCCATGAACACGACGCCCGGCTCGCCGGTCTGCCAGGCGTGTGCCACGATGATGTCCCACACGTCCTGGCGAGAGTAGACCGGCGTTTGACCGTCGTAGTCCTTCTCGCGGATCAAGGATTTGATGTTGTACTCGTCGATAGAGACGTCCTTCGGGATGAAGAACACCTCCTCGTTCCGGGGGTTGATCGTGGCATGCGGCTCACCCGGCGATTCGAGATAGCCGGACATCCAGGCGTCGGTGACCTTGACGGAGATGTTGTAATTCGTGAACTGCGTCAGGTCCTGCTTGGCGTGGAGGAACTTGAGAATGTCGGGGTGATGAATGTACATCATCCCCATGTTCGCCCCTCTGCGAAAAGCACCCTGTTGAATCGCGTTCGTCGCCTCGCTGAAGGCCCGCCAGAAGCTGATGGGCCCGCTGGTCGTTCCACCGCTCGATTTGATGTAGTCGCCGGTCGGCCGCAGGGCGTCGAAGGCAAAGCCCGTCCCGCCGCCGGCCTTTTGGATCAAGGCCGTGTGCTTGATGGAGTCGAAGATGCCGTCGATCGAGTCGGGCACCGGCAGCACGAAGCAGGCGCTGAGCATGCCCATCGATCGGCCGGCATTCATCAGCGTCGGGCTGTTGGGCATGAACCGACGCGACTGCATCATCTGCATGAATCGCTTCTTGGACTCTTCGCAAGTGAGATCGCTGGCACCATAATGCGTTTCGACGGCGGCGACCGTGGCCGCAACGCGCTCGAACAGGTCGGCGGGCGTCTCGGTGCATCGGCCGGTTTCGTCCTTCTCCAGATACCGCGCTTGCAGGACGCGCATGCCGTTGGCTGTTTGTCCGTGTTCGCCGTATCGGTTGGTTGTTGCGACATCCGAGTCGCTCATGCTCATTCGATCCGTCGTCAGTGTGACCATTGAATGCACCACGGTCCCCTGTCGTGTCGGGAACATCCGGCGCTCGCCGAACCCGACACGGTCGCCTGTCTCACCATCCGCCAGAAGCGCGCCCACTGCACCGCTGGGGCATCCAAACCGTTGCCTTCTTCTCCTCTGCCCAGCCAAACAGGCACCAGGGCGGGGTCTTTCGACGCCGCTTCCCCACACGGCCGGGTTGCCGATTTTGGCAGCGACCCAGGATGTGTGTCGGACGGTCTGGTTGATCGCCTTGAGGGCAGAAGACATAGATACCGCAACATGTGGTGCTGGTCAAACGAGAGGCATCAACATGTAGGAGTCTCATAACATACCACAAACGTAGGGGTTACAGTCGCACCGCCCAAAATACAACGCTGCACTCCAAGTTACGCTGTAAGTCGCCCGGGATTCTGAGCTTGGGGAAGAACCCGCGCCGATTCGCCCGAAAAAACAGGGGTTTTGGGGTCAAAAAAAAATCTCTGTCTCTTGTTCCCACCCTGGGGCCGCGAAGGCCGATCCAGGCTTCTCAACAGCCTAGCAACGGTGCGTGAGGGCGATGCGCGTCGCTGGGCTCACTCGACGATAATCCCACTCTGAAATGACCGACGAGAAAACGCGACCATCCTTCCGCGAGGACATGCCCCCTGGCCCTTGTCCTCTGTGTTGCCGACCGAGCAAGCGGGCCGTTCGAGCCCATGCTCGAGATTACTACCATTGTAGTGAATGCGACATGGTCTGGGTTCCGTTATCGTGGCACCTCGACCTCGACGGGCAGCGATCGCGCTATCTGTCGCACAACAACACGATCGAAGATGCCGGGTATTTGGCACAGTTTGCGCGTCCGATGGAACTGCTGCGACGATATTCTCCGGAAGCTCGCCGCGTACTCGACTACGGGTCGGGCCCATCGCCCGTGTTCGTGGAGTTGCTGCGGCGGGCGGGCTATGAGGCCGTCGGCTATGACTCGCTGTTCTCGCCCGACGCCGATCTATCGCAACGATTCGATGCCATCGTCTCGATTGAGACGTTCGAGCATTTCTCCGATCCACGGAGTGAAATCGGAAAAATTGGCGGTCTGCTGAAACCCGGCGGCTGCCTGGTGGTGATGACGCATCTTCACAGGGGGTTGGAATCGATAGCCGACTGGTGGTACGCAAGAGATGTCACGCATGTCTCGTTCTACTCAGGCGAGACGTTCGACTGGATCTGCGGGGCGTTCGGCTTCACGTTGATCGACAAGTTGGAAGCGACGATTCGCGTGCTGCGCCGCGATTGAACATCGGGTCATTCGTTGATCGCCCACCCAAGCCCACGGATCGCAATCCAATCGCATCTGCGGAAAAGTGTTCCGGCCGAGTTTCGCCCCGGCGGGGCGACGGCAAGTAGCCACGGGTGGAGCGCAGCGCAACCCGTGGATCAGGACCAAAACACACCTCCCGCTCCGGAGGGGTGGCGGAAGGACATGCGAGTGACGCCATGTGCGGCCCCGATCAGGCGAGTTCAGGGCGTTCGGCCTCCGCCGCCCCTGCCGGGGCGGATTCGTTTGGAGTCGGCGATACCACGGGTTCCGCTGCGCTCCACCCGTGGCCACTGACCGCGACCCCTCCCGGGCCGGTTCGCCCGTGCGGGTGGCGCGGTGTAGGTGCCTGTCGCGTGCTGCACAGCGGTCGTGCACG
>CAYYPB010000245.1:0-4952 GCA_964473405.1 uncultured Planctomycetaceae bacterium | reverse complement strand
GCCGCCCGCTGGGCGTCGGTGACGGACACGTGGGCCTGGACCCGCCGGACGACCTCGCGGATCAGTGCGTCGTAGTCGCCCCGCCGGTCCTCCTTTTCTCGCCGGGCGGCCGCGGCGGCCTGCCAGGCGTCGAATGACCCGTCGGAGCGGGGAATCTAGGTACCGGCCATGAGAATCCTCCTCGAAACCACCTTCCTGGGCTCTTGGGGCGGTTTCCTATGTTCTACAGATGCACCGTAGACGCCTCCGGCTCCGGCGTAGCGTTCTACAGGGCTATGGGTGCTCCGTACAGCTCTATTGAAGACTGCTGCCGAGTTTCTGTAGGACGCTACAGAGATTAAGGAGCCTTCTACATCTATTCTGGCGGTAGCTACTGTACAGTTGTAGCGTTCTACAGACGAGCGGTAGAAGTGTCCAGACAAGCTGGCGAGTTCCCGCAATGGCCCGTGGAGCCCACCGAGAAACCCGAGGAGGAGGCCCATGTATCCGTGGAGGAGGCCGCACGGCTGAAGACCCGCTCGCTTGCGCTCGGGGCTCGGATCAGGTCCGCGGAGGCACCCCAGATGCGGCCCTATCCGTGGACCGTCCGGCCCTGGCGAGGACGACGGCGTAGATCCGCCGGGCTCCGGCCGCTCGTAGCGTTCGTTTGGTCTCGGCAAGGGTCGCCCCGGTCGTCGTTACGTCGTCGATGATGCAGACCGTCTGCCCGCTGAGATCGCGGCCCGGGGTGACGCGAAACGCTCCCTTGATCGCCTCGGCCCTTTTGGCGGAGGGCATCGAGGCGTGCAGCATCGGCACGTACCGCGTCATCTCCAGGCACCGCTGGACCCGCCCGCCCCAACGGCGAACGACCTCCTCGGCGAGCAGGCCGGTCGGTTGGTAGCCGCGGCGCATCCGCCGCAGCCAATGCGACGGCACGGGCACCCAGGCGTCGATCTCGTCGGGATCGAACCGCCCCTCGATCGCGTCGGCCATCAGGCGACCGAGGATCGCCTTCAGCCGAAACTCGCGTTTGAATCGAAGGATGAGCATCCGCAACGCACCGTCATAATGCCCGACGTGGACGAACTGCTCGAACTTCAGGGCGGCTTTCCCGTCGCGACATCGTTGGCAGCGACCCTCCAGCAGGAGATGAGGCCCGCGATCGTCGCCGCAGGTCTGGCAGCACTCGCCGCCGACGTTCTTGGCCAGATCGTCCCAGCAGCCGGAGCAAAGGTCCCGAGCCTCAACACCAATCGCCTCCCCGCAGCCCACGCAAACGCAAGGCATCACCAAGTCGGCAAGCCTCGCGGCGACGGTGCGAATGGACGAGCGTGATACCATCAAAACGAAGAGCCGCGGGCTTTAGGCCGCGCGGGGTTTCCTTCCGAGAGAGCGCCACTCTGGGCCGAACGTCCGCGCGGGGTTTCCTTCCGAGAGAGCGCCACTCTGGGCCGAACGTCCGCGCGGGCTGAAGCCCGCGGCTCTTTGGGTGGCGCGATGGGTTAGGCCTCCGGCGCTTCACCGGCCGCCTTGCCTTCGTCTTCGCCGTTCTTCTCGCTCTCCTGGGCGATCTTGGCGACGGCTACTACCTTGTCGCCTTCGTCGGGTTTTATGAGGGTGACGCCTTGCGTTGCGCGGCCGATCTCGCGGAGGGCTGAGACGCCCGTCCTGAGCATGATGCCCTTGGAGGTGATCAGCATTAGTTCGTCGGCGTCCTCGACGGCCCGGAGGGCGACGACCTTGCCGTTTCGCTCGGTGGTGCGGATGTTGATGACGCCGGAGCCGCCGCGTTTTTGGAGGCGATAGGCGTCGATGTCCGTTCGCTTGCCGACCCCGTTTTCGCAGATCGTCAGCAGGCTCATGCCCGGCCGGATGATGGCCATGTCGACGACGTGGTCGCCCGTCTTGAGCGTCAGCCCCTTGACGCCGGCGGCGCCGCGGCCCATCGAGCGGACATCGGTGTGCCTGAAGCGGATCGCCATGCCGTTCTGCGTGCCGAGGACGACCTCGTCGTCGCCGGCCGTCAGGGCCGTGCCGATCAGCATGTCGTCGGGATCGAGGCCGATCGCGATGATCCCGCTGGCTCTGGGTCTGGAGAACTGGCCCAAGGCGGTTCGCTTGACCGTGCCCTTGGCCGTGGCGAAGAAGACGAACTTGTCGGAGAACTCGGTGATCGGCAGGACCGACGTGTAGTGCTCGTTTTCCTGCATATTGAGCAGATTGGCGATGGATCGCCCCCGAGCGGTCCGCGCCATCTCCGGAATGTCATACACGCGCAGCCAATAGACGCGGCCGCGATTCGTGAAGAACAGCAGGTAGTTGTGCGTCGTGCCGGCGAAGATGTCTTCGAGGAAGTCGCCTTCGCGCGTGTCGCTTCCCTTGACACCGCGTCCGCCGCGACCCTGCTTGCGATAGGCATCGGGCGACGTGCGTTTGATGTAGCCTTCGTGTGAGATCGTGACGATCATCGAGGCGTCTTCGATCAGCTCCTCCATGCGGAACTCGCCGACGGCGCCCGTGATCTCCGTTCGGCGGCTGTCGGCGTACTTGGCTTTCATTTCGAAGACGTCTTCGCGAACGATGTCGAGGACCAGGGCGGGGTCGCCCAAGATCTTCTGATAGCCGTCGATCTCCTCGACGAGGCCCGAGTATTCCTTGGCCAGCTTCTCGACCTCAAGGCCGGTCAGCCGCTGGAGCTGCATCCCCAGAATCGCCTGGGCCTGGACGCTCGTGAGGAATTGGTCCTTGTCGCGGGCCTTGGCGATGAACGACTCGGGCAAGAGCTTGGCCAGCGTCGCCGCCTCGGGCAGCCGCAGGGGTTGCTCCATTAGCCGCCGAGCGGCCTCCTTGGGGTCGGCCGAGGTCTTGATGATCTCGATGATCCGGTCGATATCGCCCAGGGCGAGGATCAGACCCTCAAGGATGTGGGCACGTTGGCGAGCCTTCTTGAGCAGATAGCGCGTTCGCCGAGTGATGACCACCTTGCGGTGATCCAAGAAGTGCTCCATCAACTCCTTGAGGCCCATCGTCTTCGGCTGCTTGCCGACCAGGGCGATGTTGATGATCGAGAACGTCGTCTGCAGCGGCGTGTGGCGATAGAGCTTGTTCATCGCCACGTCTTCGTTGACGCCGCTCTTGAGCTCCACCACGAGGCGAATCGGGTTCTTCCGGTCGGACTCGTCGCGCACGTCGCTGACCTCGGAGAGCCGGCCGTCCTTGACGCAGGCGGCGATCTTCTCCGTGATCGTGTTCTTGAGGATGCCGTACGGAATCTCGTCGACGACGATGCGCAGCCGACTGCCGCGCATCTCTTCGGTGCGCGTCTTGGCGCGAAGCGTGAGCGAGCCGCGGCCGCGCGTGTAGGCATCGAGGATGCCCTGTCGGCCGCAGATCGTGGCGCCGGTCGGAAAGTCGGGGCCGGGAACCAACTGCATGAGTTCCGGCAGCGAGACGTCGGGGTTGTCGATGATCGCGACGAGGCCGTCGCAGATCTCGCCCAGGTTATGCGGCGGCAGATTCGTCGCCATGCCGACCGCGATGCCCGTACTGCCGTTGACCAGCAGGTTCGGGAACTTGCCCGGCAGGACCGTCGGCTCGGTCCGCGTCTCGTCGTAGTTCGGCACGAAGTCGACGACGTCCTTGTCGATGTCTTCGATCATTTCGGTAGCGGGCGCAGTCATCCGGGCTTCGGTGTATCGCATGGCGGCAGGCGGGTCGCCGTCGATCGAGCCGAAGTTGCCCTGACCGTCGATGAGCGGATAGCGCAGGTTGAACGGTTGCGCCAGGCGAACCATCGTCGGATAGACCACCGCGTCACCGTGCGGATGGTAGTTGCCGGTCGTGTCGCCGGAGATCTTCGCGCACTTGCGGTGCGCCCCGCGCGGCCCGAGCTTCAGGTCGTGCATGGCCGTCATGATCCGCCGCTGGGACGGCTTGAGACCGTCGCGCACATCGGGCAGCGCCCGGGCGACGATGACGCTCATGGCGTAGCGCAGGTAGGAGTCCTGCATCTCCTCGATGATGGGCAAATCGTGGAAAGTCTCGGGCGGCGTCTGTTCTTGTTGGTCTGTCATGGGGGCTTCAGATCCCTGGATCGCTCGACGTCGACCAAGTGGGTCGAAGGCGGAATCGTCGAGCGCCGACCCCGGGAATCATACACGCTCCAGGCCCCCGACGCGAGTTCCAACCCGCGCCGGACGACGCACCGGAAACCCACGAATTCGCGAAGGCACCGTCCCCTCGGCTTGGCCGTTTGGCGAGGGTTTGGAGAGCGGCTGAGGCTCGAGTCGGGCCGTGGTGCGCGGAGGGTGCGACCCGCGTCAGGCAAGCGTCTCCAAGGCGTCTTCCAGGCTATCGCGGACTTGTAGAAAGCGGCTGAGTTGGGTCTTCTCGAGAATGTCGGCGACGAAGGGAGCGGGATGGGCGAAGAGAATCTCGCCGTCCTGCGTGTTGGATTGGGCCGTGAGGCGGACGAGATCGCCCAGGCCGGCGGAGGTGATTCTGCCGACCTCCGAGCGGGTGCGCACGGCTCTCGAGGTGGCCGGACGCCATGCCGAGGCGGGGCAGGCCTACTTCGCCCTGGAGTCGGCTACCGCCCAGGACCGTTTACGGGCGTTACAGAAGCTGGTGGCGTTTGCCGATGTCGAGCGCGTTCTCCAACTCTACACCGAAGGCCTGCTGAACCGACGGGGCGAGCTCAAGACCTCTGCCGGGTTACCGACGCAGTGGCGGGCCAACGGACGTGATCTGCCGACCACGGACGGCACCTCTATCTTTGTGCCGGAACAGATAGACGATTTTGGCCGGGGGCGCGACAACTTTGCGGCCTACAAGGTGGCCATCTTGCACCAGGTGGGGGTCTACGAGTGTGGCAACTTCACGCTTTCGCTGCAGGCATGGGCGCGCCGTGCGCGGTCGCTGCGCTTCGCCCTCGGGAGCCACTTCGTCCTCCCGGATGGATCGGTCGCCTC
>CAYYPB010000244.1:0-4970 GCA_964473405.1 uncultured Planctomycetaceae bacterium | reverse complement strand
CCGCGCGCGCCTACTCGAACAGCGCGCAGAGGGTACCGCCGTCCCGCACAAGGCCGCCGAGGGTATCGGCGGGAAGACCGCGGATACCATCCGCGGCTTTATGTATGGTCCTTCGTGATGAACGCACACGGCCGCGGCGCAAGCCCGCACCGCACATTGTGCCGCTCAATGTACTTGATGATCCGCCGCCAGTGCGACACGTCGAAGATGAACTCCCGCCAAGAGCCCTTGGTCCACACCGGGCCCCGATGATCCGTCCCCTCATGCACGGCCTTCGTCGTCCGTCGGGCGACCCATTTGACCGTCCGGTCCAGTTCCATCGGGCTCTCCGTCATCAGAACGTGCATGTGCGTCGGCTCCACTGAGGCCGCCACAATCGACCACGCCGAGTCCCCCTCGCACACGGCCAAAGCCTCGGCAACAGCGCCGATCATCTCGTCCGAAAGCACCACACGCGGTTCGGTCATCCGGCTCTGGGCGATCCGTTCGCGGACCGCGTCGCCCTCATGCAGCGTGTGCGGCTCAACGTATCCGATCTGCTCGTCCCACGCCGACGACCAGTGCCCCCGTGCATCGCCGGGCAGCCACGAGCCATACGTTGTCTTCACAATGTGATATCCAATCGTCCGCCGCGTCATGCCGGCATCCTACCACAAAGCCGCCGATGTCATCGGCGTTCTTCCCGCGGATACCATCGGCGGCTTTATGCATGTATCATACGCCCCCGACGGTACGGTCTAGCTCCGTGCGACGTGCGAACGAAATGGAGGCATCACCATGAAGAAACTACGACTGTTCACGCCAGGTCCCACGATGGTCAGCCCCGAGGCGATGCTGGCGATGGCCCAGCCGTTGGACCACCACCGCACGGCCGGCTTCCGCGAAACGCTCAAAGAGTGCGTCGACATGCTCGGCGTCGTCATCGGTACTCGGACGCGGCCCCTCGTCATCACCGGAAGCGGAACCGCCGCGATGGAGGCCGCTATCCTCGGCTGCTGCAAGAAGGACGAGAAGACGCTCGTCTGCCACGCCGGCAAGTTCGCCGAACGCTGGCGGGACGTCCTCCAGGTCTTCGGCATTCCGCACGTCGAGTACCAGCAGGACTACGGCATCGGCTTCACCGCCGAGCAGATCGCCGGCAAGCTCAAAGAGAATCCCGACGTCAAGGCCGTCATCTTCGTCCACTCTGAGACGAGCACCTGCGCCGTCAGCGAAGCGCAAGGCATCGCCAAGGCCTGTCACGACCACGGTGCGTTGTGCCTTGTGGACGGCATCACCGCCATCGGCGCGATCCCGTTCAAGATGGACGACTGGGGCATCGACATCGCCGTCACCGGCTCGCAGAAGGCCCTGATGCTCCCGCCCGGCCTCGGCATCGTGGCCGTCAGCGACCGCGCCTGGAAGGTGATCGACTCGCACAAGGCCCCCGCCTACTACAACGACCTCAAACGCTATCGCAAGAGCATGGAAGGCAACGACACGCCCTATACGCCCAACAACCAGATGGTCAGCGGCCTCAAGTTCACCCTCTCGCAGATCACCGACGAGGGTATCGAAAACGTCTGGGCCAGAACGACCCGGCTCGCCAAGGCCACGCGGACGGCCATCGAAGCGATGGGCCTCAAGGTCTTCGCCAAGAGCCCCGTCGACTCGGTCACCGGCGTCGTCGTCCCCGACGGCGTGGACGAAGGCCGATGGCGAAAGGACCTCCGCAACATCTACGGCATCCACTGCGCCGGCGGCCAAGGCCACATCAAAGGCAAGATCATCCGCCTCAACCACATGGGCTACGTGGACGCGGTGGACACCGTCGGCGCCATCGCCGCCCTGGAGTGGACCCTGGCCGACCAAGGCTACAAGCTCGAACCCGGCATCGGCACCGGCGCCTTCGGCAAAGCCATCCAGGCAGGGTAGGCCCTGAACCGAAGAGCCGCAGGCTTCAGCTCGCATGGCCGCTCAGACGGTGAGCAACGCAACGCTTGTTGCGGTGTTTGATCTTGCGCAATCCCGCGTAGAATGCCCCCCGTGCAAGCCGAAGCCCAGATCAATCAGACCTTCCTCGACAACATGCGCCAACTGTGGCGGCATGATGCGAAGCTTGCGCAGCGCGTGGACGAGCTCCCCTTCGATGCCGCGCTGAACGTGCAAGCCTCCCGCGCCGGGCCGATGACCGCCAGCGTGGCCACAGCCGACGGCCGGACGCTGTTCCTCCATAGCAAGTACGACCCTCAGCGCGAGGCCACCGACTTCGTCGCCGGGCTGGATGCCGAGGATGCGGCTTGCGTCGTGCTTTGCGGGCTGGGGCTGGGGTATCACCTCAAGGCCCTGTACGACCGGTTCGGCGACGAGACGGTTGTCTTCGTCAGCGAGCCCGACCTCGTCACGATCAAGACCGCCCTCGAAACGACGGACCTGTCGAAGAATCTCGCCACCGGCCGCGTCATCATTCTGACCAGCCACGACAAGGCGATCCTCCACGAACGCCTGCACGACCACGCCACCGGTCTGATGTTCGGCACGGTCTTCGCCGTCCCGACGGTGGCCCGCGATCATGAGGCCGACTTCCACGCGGTTTGTCGCCAGGGGATTCTGGACTTCGCCGCCTTCGCCAGGATGTCGCTGATGACCCTCGTGCGAAACGCCGAGATCACGGCCCGAAACATCACCAATAACCTGCCCACCTACGTTTCGACGCCGCCGCCCGACGTGCTTCGCGATCGGTTCACGGGCTGTCCGGCGATTCTCGTTGCAGCCGGGCCTTCGCTGGCGAAGAACGTCGATCAACTGGTTGATCTGCAAGACAAGGCCGTCATCATCGCCGCGCAGACGACGCTCCGCCCGCTGCTGGCCCGAGGCATTCGGCCCCATTTCGTCACGTCGCTCGACTTCAGCGACCTGTCGCGGCAGTTCTTCGAAGGGCTCGACATCCCCGACGACGTGGTCCTCGTCGCCGAGCCCAAGGCCTCATGGCCCGTGGTGGACACGTTTCGCGGAGGGGAGGCTGGCTCGCCGCACCGCGTCGTGATGCTGGACAACGTGTTCGCTCATCACTGCATTGGCGAGGCCCTGGCGAAACGCTCGCCCATGGAGCCCGGCGCGACGGTGATGCACCTGGCGTTCTACCTCGCCCAGTGGTTGGGCTGCGACCCGATCATCTTCATCGGCCAAGACCTCGGCTTCGGCGGCCACTGCTACTACGCACCCGGCGTGGCGATACACCGAGCATGGACACCGGAGTTGGGCCGGTTCGGCACGCTCGAGATGAAAGAGTGGGAGCGCATCGCCCGCCAGCGAAACACGCTGCGAAAGGTGCCCGATATCAACGGTCGACCCATCTACACCGACGAGCAGATGTTCACCTATCTCGAGCAGTTCGAGCGAGACTTCGCCAAGTGCCCCGCAAAGGTGATCGACGCGACCGAAGGCGGCGCCCGCAAGCGCGGCAGCGAGGTGATGACGCTCGCCGAAGCGGCCGACCAACACTGTCGCGAGGCAATCGACCCGGCGTGCTTCGCGCATCTGAGTGCCGATTGGTCCGACACCTCGCTCCTGAAGCCGGCCCGCCAAGCCCTTATAGCCCGACGTGAAGAACTCGTCGAGTTTCGTGCCCTCTGCGACGAGACCCACACTGTACTGGGCGAGCTAAAGGGCCTCGTCGAGACACCTCAAAAGTTCAACAAACGCATGGTCCGCGTGGACGAACTGCGAACCCTCGTGCAGAACCACGAGACGCTCTATCGGATGGTCCGCGACGTCTCCCAGCTCGCCGAGTTGCAAAAACACGCGGCGGATCGCGGCCTCACCGCGGCCGAGGCAATCGGCAAGGACAGGGCACGCGGACAGGTCAAGCGCGATCGGCGTTTCATGGAGGCCATGCTCGACGGCTGCGACCGGCTCGACGGCGTTCTCGCCGGCGGCGTGGCAAGGTTCGACGAAGCGATGGCGTCGTCGCGTGGCAAGATCGCGATGACGTAGCATGGCAGCGCTACGTCGCCACCCAGGGAAGAGCCGCGGGCTTCAGCCCGCGCGGACGTGCGGCGCGAAGTGGCGTTCTCTCGAGAGGAACGACCGCACCGGTTGAAGCCCGCGGCTCTTCCGTGGACAAGTAGCGCTGTCATAGCAGAAGGGGCCAACGCATGAACGTCATCGCCACCCTCGCCGCAGACCCGGACACGTCGCCACTCGGCACGCGCTCGCGCCTGCTGGACGATCTTGCCGGCAGGCCGATCCTCCGCCGCACGGTCGAGCGCGTCCTGCAAAGCGACGCCTTCGCAGCCGTTCACATTCTCTGCACCGCCGCACACGTCGAACGACTCCGACCGATCCTCGAAGGCCTCGACGTTCGCTGGGCCCTCCACGCAGGCGGCCCACCGCCCTACGAATCGCTCGTACGCACCGGCCGCATGTGGGGGCTTGAGGGCTGGCGCGGCGGCGTCGGCGGTCTCTGTGCGTTCGACGAGGATTTCAACGCCCCGGTCATCGACGCCTTGCTCCGTCAGCACCAAGCCGACTCGGTCATGTCCATCCCCGCAGCCGCGCCGCTGATCGATCCCGACCTGCTGGCGGCAATGGTCCGACACCATCGCGAAAACCTGGACAGCTCCCGCATGACCTTCGCACAGACGCCGCCCGGCCTGGCGGGCATGGTCATGGCCCGTGAAGTCCTCGCCGACCTCACCCCGACCGGCATGCCGCCGGGCGCGCTGTTGGTCTATCAGCCCAGCAACCCCGCACCGGATCTGACCGGCCGCGATTCGTGCTATCGGCCGGGGGGCGCTGCGGATTTCGCGTGTTGTGCTGCGCTACCACGCAGCGCAGCGGCTGTGGTGTGCGTGTGTGTAGGCGTAGCGTGGCTGGGCGTTGGCGTCGGTGTTGGCGTAGGTGTGGGCGTTAGCGTGGGCGTGGGCGTTGGCGTGAGCGTCGGTGTCGGCGTGGGCGTGGGCGTTGGCGTGAGCGTCGGTGTCGGCGTC
>CAYYPB010000243.1:0-4971 GCA_964473405.1 uncultured Planctomycetaceae bacterium | reverse complement strand
CGCCCCAGCGGCCGCCTACAAGCGGACGAGGCCATCAGCCTCGCGGGGGCGCTCGTGTCCGGCCCGATCGCGTTCGAGCCGCCGGCGCAGTTCGATCTGGCCCGTGCGGATCTCGCTGTGGGGGCTGGCGGTGGTGCGGCCATCCTCGTCGTGCTTCTGTTTTGGTGGTTCGCCCCGAGAAGGTCCGGGATGCCGTCTTCTCGGCGATGATTGCCCCGGCGTGGGTAATGGCGCAGCGGTCTGGTTGCGGCCGGCGGCTAGGCTGTGCCTGTCGAATTCGTGATCTGTGAACAAGATACGCCGCGTGATGATGCTGACGACGGACCTGCAGAAGGGCGGGTTGCCGTTGCGCATCGCGCGATTGGCCGAGCGTTTCCGGAATTCCGGTCGCGTCGAGCCCATCGTCGGGTGCCTGGCATCGCCGGGGCCGTTGAGCGCCGTGCTGGATGATCGGGGGATCGAGACCTTCTCGTGCGACGCCGGCGGCGGCTTCGATGTGGGGGCCCTGCGGAGGCTGGCGGGCCACGTCCGTCGCATCGGGCCCGATCTGATCCATGCCTCGCTCTTTCATGCGAATGTCGCGGCTCGGCTCGTCGGCCGGCTGGATCGCCCCCGACCGCTGTTGACGTCGACCGTCACAATCGAGATCGAGCGGCGCTGGCATCGCTGGCTCGAATCGCAAACAGCCGGGCTGTCGGACCTTCACGTCGCCAACTCCGCGGCCGTGGCTCGACATCTTCGCGATGACGTCGGCTTTGCACCGGATCGCCTCTGCGTGATCCCCAACGGACTCGACCTCGACGAGATCGACGCGACGACGCGAGCCGACCGTTCGGTACTCGACTTGGCCGATGACGTGCCCCTGATCGTCTGGGCGGGGCGCATGGATCCCGTGAAGAATCTGGAGGCCTTCCTCGACGTCGTCGACCGCGTGAATCGGCAAGTTCGCGCGCAGGCCCTGCTGTTGGGCGACGGTCCCATGCGGCCTCGCGTCGAGCGGATCATTCAAAGACGACAGATGACTCACTGGTGTCACACGGCGGGCTGGCGCGAGAATGTTGTCGCCTGGCTAAAAGCGGCGGATGTCTTGTTGTTCCCGTCGCGCACCGAAGGCTCACCGAACGTCGTCCTCGAGGCGATGGGAGCCGGCTGTCCCGTTGTGGCCAGCCGGTTGCCGGCGATCAGCGAGTTGATCGAACCGACGGCGGCGGGGAGCCTCGTCGCCCCGCACGATGTCGGTGGTTTCACAGTGTGCATCCTGCGAGTGCTGCGAGATCGGGCCGCGGCGAGAGTCCATGCCGGTCGGGCCCGCGCCGTCGTGGAAACGCGCCACGCAATGCAAGATGTAGTGGCCCACTGGCTGGACACCTACGACAGCTTGCTTCGCGCAGGCTGACGCCTCGATCGGTGGCCCCGGCGGGCTACTCCACGCCTGAAAAAAACTTTTCGCCCCCAAACTCATGGTGCAGCAGAGCTTCCGTCGAAACGACGCGCTCTGCGGCAGGAAGTGCGCAGAAAAACTGTTGCTTCCGGTGGGGCATTGTGTAGGATTAGATCGTTAGATGTGGAGAAGTGAGGCAACGAGTGGTATCGTGACAACAGATGATCTTCACCGGCTATTACGAACACACGATCGATTCCAAGAATCGCCTGGCGATTCCCTCCAAGTTCCGCAGTCGCATGGATCCCGAGGCCGACGGCACGGCGTTCGTGATGGTTCCGGGTCAGCCGCCCAGCACGCTGTGGCTCTACACGGAACGGCATTTCGACGCGCTCGCCGGCCGAGCGGACTCCGAGCTCATCCCGGACGACGATCAACTGCGGTTCGAGCAGATGTACTACATGCTCGCCGAGCGGCTCGAATTGGATACGCAAGGTCGTATCCTCGTCCCAGAGCGGATGCTCAAACGGTCCGGACTTGCCCGGGACGTTGTGATCTGTGGCGTTCGGGATCATGTGGAGATTCGGCCCCGTGAGGGGTTCGAGGAAGAAGTGGATGCGGCGTGGTCGCGGTACCGAGAGTACCAGGTTCGGGCACGTGAAGCGTATCAAACGAAGAGGCGGCAGTCCGGCCAGGAGGCCGGCAATACCTGACCAGTGGGCGGCGCGCGTCGCCCGGGTGAGGTAGATTCGAGCTTGGCAGCGCGGAAGGAGACACTTTGAGGCGCTCCTTCCGCCTGCCAATTATTCGAATTCATATGACTTATTCATTTGCTGCGTCGGCCCAAGGATGGTCGCCGGCTCGGCAGCGTGCAGGATCGACCGAGTTGTTTATTGCATGAGAGGCTAGCGGGGCTCGCCGATGTGCGCGAGTGTTCGCCGCCCGCAGTCATCCGGCTGCAGGGGCTGGCCAGGCCCTGAGGTCCATCGCTCTGTTCCGGCGCGTCGAACCGGCACCCGTTCATCACGGACGATGATCGGGGGCCAACTTTTTCGACTGGCTCGGTCTTGGGCCGTCGCCGCTTGGACCCGCCGTGTCCGCTCGCCTTCGCGGCGAGAGCGATATCGCGAGTCATCTATCTGAAGTCCCACGCCTCCCCGGCTATCCAGGTTTCGCTAGGAATCGGACCGTCGTCTCGTTAACCTACAAATGGATCGAGTGGTGCGGCGATCACGCTGGGCCCTCGGTTGGCGAGCAATGCCAAGTAGGACGAGGAGCGAGGTCATGAGAGCGTCGCGTCGCGAGTTTCTAGGCCGAACTTTTCGCTGATTTCCGCTTCTTTTCAGCCCTAACTTCTGAAGTGGCCACTGGTTGCGTTCGTTTTGGGTTTGCAGGAATGTAGCCACTAAAGTTGAAGTTTTGACTTGACAGGCCACCAGAGTAGTGTATGAATATGGCATGCCGAGCAGGAACGGGTCAGTTCATGTAGCCACCACGCGGCGGGCGTATAAGGGGAAGGTCTACGAAACCCACTTGCTGCGACGATCCTATCGAGACGACGGCAAGGTCAAGCATCAGACGCTTGGCAACCTGTCCCATTTGCCGCCGGATCTGATCGACATCATCCGGCAACGCCTGCGCGGGCAGCCCCGCGAGGGCGGGCATTGGGACATCGTTCGCACACTTCCACACGGGCACGTGATCGCGGTCTTGGGAACACTGCGTGAGCTCGGTGTCGACAAGATGCTCGCATCCCGGCCTTCGCGCGAGCGAGACTTGGCCATCGGCATGATGGTCGCACGCGTGATCAGTCCCGGCTCCAAGCTGGCGACCGCCCGTGCTTTCAAGGCCGAGACGGCCAACGCGAGTTTGTCCCTCGAATTGGGTATCGAGGATGTCCACGAGAGAGAGTTGTACGCGACACTGGATTGGTTGGGCAAGCGACAGCGACGCATTGAGAACAAGTTGGCCAAGCGACACTTCGCAGATGGCACGCTGGTACTCTATGACTTGTCCGGCAGTTACTACACCGGCCGGCGCTGCGGCTTGGTCGACTACGGATATTGCCGCGACGGCAAGCGGGGCGTGCCGCAAATCGTTTACGGCCTGCTGTGCAACGCCGAAGGCTGCCCCGTGGCGGTAGAGGTGTTCCAAGGCAATACCAGCGACGCCAAGACCTTGGGCGTGCAAATCAAGAAGGTCCGCCAACGGTTCGGCATCAAGCGTGTCGTGTTCGTCGGCGACCGAGGCATGATCACCAGCAAGCAAATCGACGAAGAGATGCGCAATGTCGATGGGCTGGATTGGATCACCGCCCTTCGCGCCGACAACATCAAGAAACTTGCTTCGCGGAACATCATAGAGCCTTCGCTGTTCGACGAGCGGGACTTGGCGGAGGTCAGTTCCCCGGATTATCCGGGCGAGCGGCTCATCGTCTGCCGCAACCCCATGTTGGCGGATAGGCGAACACACAAGCGCATCGAACTGCTGGCGGCTACGGAGAAGGTGCTGGATGAGGTCGTGGCGGCCACGACGCGCAAAACGCGGCCCCTTCACGGCAAGGCGAAAATAGGTCTTCGCGTCGGCAAGATCATCAATCGATTCAAGGTCGGCAAGCACTTCGTCCTGAACATTGGCGAAACACACTTCTCGTACCGACGAAACGACGAGAAGATCGCCGATGAAGCGGCGTTGGATGGGTTGTACGTGATTCGCACGTCCGTCGAATCAAGCAAGATGCCGGCCGAGCAGGTCGTACGGACGTACAAGGACTTGGCGAAAGTCGAACGAGCATTCCGCTGTCTCAAGACGGTCGATCTGAAAGTTCGTCCGATCTACCACCGGCTCGACGACCGCATTCGCGCGCACGTCTTCCTCTGCATGATGGCGTACTATGTCGAATGGCACATGCGCAAGAAACTCACGCCGATCTTGTTCCAAGATCACGAACGGGCCGAAGCGGA
This sequence comes from uncultured Planctomycetaceae bacterium, assembly GCA_964473405.1. GTDB lineage: Bacteria > Planctomycetota > Phycisphaerae > UBA1845 > UTPLA1 > CAYYPB01. Next base: position 627 of record CAYYPB010000243.1, on the reverse strand, counting down.
ACTGGACCGCGCGTCCATTGTGGCGCCCGCGCCACGCTCCAAGGCCGCCGCGCGCAAAGATCGGAGCAAGCGAACCGACGACGACGAACCGGTCCACAGCTTCAGAACACTGCTGAATGACTTGGGCACGCTCGCCAAGAACCGTGTCCGAGTTCGCGGCTCATCATCGGAGGAGTTCTACGTCCTCACACAACCGACCGCCCTCCAGGCACGCGCCCTGAACCTACTCGGCATCTCGCACGCCCCGTAGCCAGAAAGCACGCAGTACACAATCGGATAATCCGTTGTGCAGAAAAGGGTTAGCAGGATAACAAGCGAAAAGTTCGGTCTAGGGGGCGGTCTGTCCGCCATTACACTCGGATTGCTTCAGCAGCACGGCTACGCCAAACCGCCGACTTCTGTTCCCTGCGACGAGACCGGTGCCAATCCCCTGTGGACGACTCGCGCTTTTCGAGAAGCCCCCAGGAACCCTACGTCCGTGATGATCGACGGATTGCCCTTTGCCGACCGTTTCTTGGGGGACGGTTTCGATCACGATTCCATCCCTTTTCATTCGCCAGCCAACAATTTTCCGGCGGGTGGCCCACCTCCTCTGGAGGTGGGGGAGGCGATGATTCGGTCGCCCGG
>CAYYPB010000242.1:0-4995 GCA_964473405.1 uncultured Planctomycetaceae bacterium | reverse complement strand
TCGCATGGCCACTGGTCGTCTGCGCCGACCCGCGGCAGAGCCGAGAGCTCAGGGCGTGTCAGTCGGTGCGGCGAGCTCGTCGTCGGGCATTCCCGGCGGCGCCAGGGTCTTGATCTTCTTGGCGGGGAGGCCGCCCCAGACTTCGTATTTGCCGACGACCGTGTTCGGACGCAGGATCGCGCCGCCGAGGATGATGGCGCCGCGTTTGATCGTGCAGCCGCCGTAGATGATCGCGTTGCTGCCGATGAGGGCATCATCTTCGATCACCGTCTTTCTGATGATGATCTCGTCGCGGCCCTGGACGTGGGCGGCGATGATGGCACCGTAACCCACGACAACATTGCGCCCGACCTCGACACCATAGGGGTCGACGAACAGCGCGTCGGTGACGCTGCAGGACTTGTTCTTGGGGCCGAAGATCGCGCTCATGAGCCAGCGCATCGGCGGCAGGTTCGAGACGTGAAAGACGAGAAACGCGGGGAAGGGGGCTTCGTATCTGGCCTTGGTCAGCGTGGCGATGAAGCAGGACCAGACGAGTTGCCTGTCCGGCGGCTTGCCCGGCGTGAGGCGGTAGCGGCCTTCCTTGGGAGTTGGGATCGGCAGACGCAGGACGACGAGAAACGCCACATAGACGACGTTGATGATCGCAACGAACACGAACAGGGCCCAGGCGATGTCGTCGAGTTGTCGCCAGGCGGGCAGCTCGCCCAGCGAGACCGGCCAAACGTCGAGCCGGGAGACCAGCACAAACGTGACCGCCATCGAGCCCGACCAGATCAGCAGCCGGACGAACGCATCCAGCACGAGGAACCCCTGAATGGCGTGGAGCGGGTCGGGAGGTTTGACGTTCGATGACGAGGCGTTCATGTTGGTACTCCCCTGGTCGCTCGCCTGTGACGGCGAGGCACGGGGGCATCCTGACGCGAAGCAAGCGCCGGGTCAAAGCCGTGGGCCCTCGAGTTGTCCCACGGCCGGGCGGCGCCAGGCCGTGCCATCGATCACGGATGGAACCACCGGCGAGACGCCGGTGCCACAGCAGGGCAATCGCATTCTCGTGTTGGTGGGCGCGTGCCCCATCCCTGGAAGGGGCGGGGCAGCCAGCGAACTGGCGACACAGCGCGGAAGCGAGAATGCGATCGCCCTGGGTGCCACAGTAGCGGATGGCCTCGCCCCTTGCGGTCGTCGCGCGATTTGCTAGGCTGGCGGGTTGTAGAACATTCCATCCCAAGGAGATCCGCGATGATCGTGCTGGTTGCCGACAAGATGCCCGAGTTCGGGCTTGCCAAGCTCAAGGAGATCGGTTGCGAGGTTATCTTCGAGCCGGACCTGAAGGACGCGGCGCTCACGGAGGCGGTGGCCAGGACGCGCTGCGGTACGCTCATCGTTCGTTCTACGAAAGTGTCGCGCGCGACCTTCGAGGCGGGCAGCGGGATCCAGCTGGTCATCCGCGCCGGGTCCGGCTACGACACGATCGACGTGGCCTGCGCCACGGAACGGAACGTGCGCGTGTGCAACTGCCCCGGGATGAACGCTGTGGCCGTCGCGGAGTTGGTCATCGGATTGATGATCTCGCTCGACCGGCGGATCGTAGATCAGGCCGTCGATCTGCGGCGGGGTGTGTGGAACAAGAAGCAGTACAGCGGCTTCGGCCGAGGTCTCAAGGGGCGCACGCTGGGCATCGTGGGTCTTGGCAAGATCGGCTACGAGGTCGGCAAGCGTGCGGCCGCCTTCGAGATGAAGCTGCTCTATAGCGATGTGGTCATCCAGCCGGCTTTCGAGTTGGCGATCGACAAGGTCTCGCTGGATGAGATCTTGAGCGAGTCCGACTTCATCACGCTCCATGTGCCGGGCGGCGGCGGGACCAAGCATTTCATCGGCGAGGCCGAACTCGCGAAGATGAAGCCCACGGCGTATCTCATCAACTGCAGCCGCGGCGGGGTGGTGGACCAGGTGGCACTGGCCAACGCCATCGACGCCGGCACGATCGGCGGGGCGGGGCTCGACGTGTACGAGCAAGAGCCGGCCGCGACAGACAAGGCGTTTTCCGATCCGATCGTGGGCAAGCCAGGCATCTACGGCACGCATCATGTCGGCGCTTCGACCGCCCAGGCTCAGGCCGCCGTCGCCGAGGAGGCCGTCAAGATCGTTCAGCAGTTCGTCGGTACGGGCGAGCTATTGCACTGCGTCAACGCGGCGGGGTAGGGGCGAGTGGCCGCAGGCGCGGTGAAGAGCCGTGGGCTTCAGCCCGCGCGGCCGTTCGGTGACGAGTTGCGTGAGGGAGCCGCGCAAGGATACCGTGAATCGTCGATCCGCCAAACGGCAGGTCGGCGGGGTCGCCGCTGGGCAGAATCGTGCGGTGTTGTTTTTGCGCGATCCCTGAACACTCGCGTGCTGGGCGTCCTGTCATTGTCCGACACGCGGAACGGATTCTCCGAGAGTGCCCAATCATGAGCCTAGGCGACGACATGCGACCCATGCAGATTCGCGACGGGCTGTTCATCTGGATGGCGCTGCTCGTCATCACGGTCATCTGGGCCGACGCCTGGGGCCTGCCCACCTGGGCCCACATCGGCGCGTATGTTCTCGCGTTCGTCACCGCGATCCCGTTGGTCAAATACACGCGCATGACGGGCATCGACACGTTGGGCCTCGCCCTGGTGCCGGCCATCGCGATGGTCGTCATGATGGCGGCGTCGATCTCGCGGTTCATCTCCGAGTTTCTGCTCTAGCGTGCGGGCGGTGGGCGTTGGCCGGCGAGCCGTGGGCTTCAGCCCGCGCGGCGAATCCATGCAGGGGGCGCCACCCTGCGTCGTACGGCCGCGCGGGCTGAAGCCCGCGGCTCTCTGCTGGACCATGCCTTGAGAATCCCTCGCTAGCCGCTATCATGTCGGCCTTGGTAGGACATCCCTAGAACCCATCAGCAATCTGCACCTTTGGAGGCGACGCGCGCAATGGCCGGCGAAAAAATAACCCTAGACGGTAACGGAAAAATCAATGTGCCCGACTGTCCGATCCTGCCCTTTATCGAGGGCGACGGTACGGGGCCTGATATTTGGCGGTCGGCCGTCCGCGTGTTTGATGCCGCGGTCGAGAAGGCCTACGGCGGCAAGCGCAAGATCGAGTGGAAGGAAGTTCTCGCCGGGGAGAAGGCGTTCCGCGCGACCGGCGATTGGCTGCCCGATGCGACGGTCGAGGCGTTTCGGGACTATCGCGTCGGCATCAAGGGACCGCTCACCACGCCGATCGGTGGCGGCATCCGTTCGCTGAACGTGGCGCTTCGGCAGTTACTCGATCTCTACGTCTGCTTGCGGCCTGTGCGATACTTCGAAGGCGTGCCCAGCCCGGTGCGCCACCCGGAAAAGGTCGACATGGTGATCTTCCGCGAGAACACCGAGGACATCTACGCCGGTGTCGAGTGGGCCTGCGGCTCGCCCGAGGTGAAGAAGGTCATCGCCTTTCTCCGCGACGAGATGGGCGTCAAGAACATCCGCTTCCTCGAGACGAGCGGCATCGGCATCAAGCCCGTCTCGAAGGAGGGCACGTCGCGCCTCGTCGAGGCGGCGATCGAGTACGCCCTGACCAGCGGCCGCAAGAGCGTCACGCTGGTCCACAAGGGAAACATCATGAAGTTTACCGAGGGGGCCTTCCGCGATTGGGGTTATGAGATCGCGCAGACGGCCTACCGCGGCCAGTGCGTCACGCAGCTCGAGTCGTGGATCCTCGGCAACAAGGAATCGAACCCCGACATCTCCGACGAAGACAACGCCAAGCTCGTCGAGCCGGGCTTCGACATGCTCGCCGACGAGAAGAAGGCCGTTGCCGTCAAGGCGGTCCATGACACCCTGGCGGCTATTTGGGGAACACACGGCGACGGCAAGTGGAAGAAGATGCTGATGGTCAAGGACGCCATCGCCGACATCACGCTCCAACAGGTGCTGACGCGAGCCGGCGAGTTCGACGTCGTCGCCACGATGAACCTCAACGGCGACTATCTCTCGGACGCCCTGGCGGCCCAGGTCGGCGGCATCGGCATCGCCCCCGGCGGCAACATCAACTACCTCACCGGCCACGCCATCTTCGAAGCCACGCACGGCACGGCCCCCAAGTACGCCAACCAAGACAAGGTAAACCCCGGCTCGGTCATCCTCTCCGGCGAGATGATGTTACGGCACATGGGCTGGACGGAGGCCGCCGACCTCATCATCAAGGGCCTAAACGCCGCCATCGGGGCGAAGACGGTGACCTACGACTTCGAACGCCAAATGGACGGAGCAAAGCTGCTGAAGTGCAGCGAGTTTGGCGATGCGGTGATTGGGCATATGGGTTAGGCGATGGGGGCGAAGCTGGACAACATGCCTGCCCGCCACGGCAATCCGCTAGCGGATTACGTCCCGCCTGAGCTGCGCAAGCCATCAGATCCTCAGCGCGATCTTCCAAGGATGGCTCGGGACTCCAGGACAATGGCCGTCATCGAGTCATCTCTGCGTGAAGTCCCCACGAGGCACGATCTGCACCTCGGCGACGCCCGTAGCATGGACTTCTTGCCCCCTGAGTCGGTGCATCTGGTCGTCACCTCGCCACCCTACTGGACTCTGAAGGAGTATCGACACAGCGATGGCCAACTTGGACATGTCGATGACTATGCCGTTTTCATGGAGCAGCTTGACGAAGTATGGCAAGGCTGTTTTCGCGCGCTAGTGCCCGGAGGGTGGGTTGTTTGCGTCGTCGGCGATGTCTGTCTTTCTCGGCGCATGAACAATGGCAGGCACACCGTCGTTCCTCTTCATGCGACGATTCAGGAGCACTGCCGCTTGATGGGCTTCGACAACCTCGCGCCGATTATCTGGCACAAGATCGCAAACGCAGCATACGAGGCCGAGGGCGTGAGCGGGCGCACTAAAACGATACGTTGAATGCAAGTGCCGCGCTCCCCGCCCGTGCCGTTTTTGAAACCGACCGGCATCGACAAGCCACTGGCCATCTCGCGGTGCGTCT
>CAYYPB010000241.1:0-5003 GCA_964473405.1 uncultured Planctomycetaceae bacterium | reverse complement strand
CGGGCTGAAGCCCGCGGCTCGTCCCTTGGATGGCGACCTAGCGCTGTCATACTAGTGTGGGGGCCACCGCTCTGTGCTTCGATTTCGTCCAGCGTGGTCGTCGGCGCGTCGGAGGTGCCCCCCATCTCCAGAGGGCGATGAGGAACGAGTTGGATGCGTCGATCACCGTGCCCCCACCTCCAGAGGAGGTGGGCCACCCACCGGTTGCGGCTTTGGTCGCTACGCGCCCATCGGGATCGTCACTTCCAGCCACTGGCAATCATTGAGGGTCTTGAGCCGCGCATCGCGAAGGCCGGCGGGCAGGACGACGGTGTCGCCTCGCTTGAAGCACTCGCAACCGCCGCCGTAGAGGATTTCGGCCTCGCCCTCCAGCACGACCCAGCAGACCAACTCGGCATAGGGGATATCCTGCTCGACCCCGCCGCTGAAACGCACGCGCTCGATGGTGAAGCTCGGGCACTCAACGAGCCGCGTCACCGTCGTCCACACGCTGCTGACATGCGATCGCTTTTCAAACGGAGCGATGTCAATGTCGGTTCGGATGCACGCCAAACCCTCGTCCACGTGCATGCCCGCATCGGCCACCGGACGCACGCGGCCCCAGTCGTAGAGCCGATAGGTCACGTCGGACGGCGTCTGAATCTCCGCCACGAGAACGCCCGCTCCCAGTGCGTGTAACGTGCCACTGGGCAGATAGTACGTCTGCCCCGCCTTGACCGGGATCTTCTGGAGATAATCCAGAATCGCATCGGGCTTCTCGCCCATCGCGCGTCGCAGATCGTCCACGGTCGCTCCGGCGACAAGCCCGCGATAGATGCAAGCCCCCGCGCGAGCGTCGATCACATGCCAAGCCTCGTGCTTCACGAGAACATCACCGCCAAGCCGCGCGGCCGTCTCGGGGTCGGGATGCACCTGGACGCTCAGGTTTTCGTTAGCGTCGAGAAACTTGATGAGCAAGGGAAAGCGACCGTCGACTGCCGGAGCGCGGCCGAGCAGCGCCGGCCCCCATGCCTCGACGAGTTCGTGCAACGTCTTGCCCTTGGCCGGGCCACGGGCAACGACCGACTGACCCTTGTCGAGGTCCGCGCACTCCCACGACTCGCCGTAGCATTCGTCGGACGGCAGCGTCTTGCCGAGAACACGCGCAAGATTCTGAGCCCCCCAGACCTTGGGCTTGAAGATTGGTTCGAAGACGACGGGACAAAGGTCCATGACGACGCTCCACAAAGCCGCCGATGGTATCGGCGGTCTGATACCGCGGATACCATCCACGGCTTCATAGGAAGACCAGTATATACACGGTCGCCAGCACGATCTGCACGGCCGCAAACGGCAACGCCGCCTTGACGAATCCGCCAAACGTCAACGGCAGCTTGTGTTTGTGAATGATCGTCACGGCGACCACCGTCGAGGCCGAACCAATCGGCGTGATGTTACCGCCGAGGTTCGATCCGAAGATCACGCACCACCACAGCGGCGAGCCAGACGGTGTCGCGTCGGCAGCGAGGATCTTGGCCAACATCGCCGAAAGCGGGATGTTGTCCGTAACGCTACTAGCGACGGCCGCGCTGACGGTGAGCGCAGCCGGCCCAGCCGTGTCGCCGATCGCGATCAAATGGCTGATGCCGCGGCCCAGCATCCCCAGCACGCCCGCATGCTCCATGACGTTGATGACCACGAACAGCGACGCAAAGAAGCCCAGCAAATCCCAATCCATCGCGGAATAGAACTTGTTCGCCTCGTGCTTGAACGCGAGCAGCACGACTACCGCAAAGCTCATCGCCACAAAACCCATGCCCAGTTCTCTGGCATAGGGCATGATCGACGTCGTCGCCAGCGCGATCACGAACAGCCCAAACGCCCACAGGCAGAAGGTGAAGAACCGCGGACTCTCGATCCCGTCGTTTTCATCGAACGTGGCGACCATCGCCGCGGCCTGTTTCCGCTCGTCATCATTGGCCAACGGCTTGATCTTGAAGATCAGCTTCCCCATCCAGATCGTCACGACCATCGAAACGACTACGAACGGAGCCGCCACGAGAAAGAACTTCACGAACGAGATCCCGGCGATGTTGCCCACGATGATGTTCGGCACCGAGCTGATGAGCGTCAGGAGCCCGCCGACGTTCGTAAGCAACGCCTCGGTCAACAGGAACCCGAGCAGCGACTCGGGGCGATCCAGCTTCTTCAGCGATACGACGGTCAACGAACCGACGATAATCATCGCCGTCACGTTGTTGAGCATCGCCGAAAAGACCACCGTCATGACACCGTAGTAGATGAGCAGCCGAACGGGATCGCCGCGGGACGCCTTGGTCAGCTTGATCGCCACCCAGGTGAAAATGCCGCTCTTACTCGTGACATCCACGAACAGCGCGGCCCCGAAGATGATCGTCATCACGCTCCAGTCGATCGCCGGAATGAAAACAGGCATGGAGATCGACTCGCCGATCGGGTTCTTCATCACGCCGAACGGCAGAATATGGAGCATCGCCCCGAGCAAGAGCGAAACCACGGCGAACACGGCGGTGATGATCGACTTCTTGGCGTGCAGCCGCTCCTCGAAGGCCAACGAAAGAATCATCGCCACGAGAATGCCGGCCATCAGCAGTGTCTTCCACTGCGACACAACGGGATGGTCCGATGCCTGCGAGGCGTCGGCCAACGGAAGAAGCATCGGGATGGTCTCAGGCAGATTCAGGATCATTTCGTTTCAGTCGTATGCCCGATCTACAGCAGCAGCAACGGCACGTCCCTCAACGTCGCCGTCATGAGATAGGCCGCGCCGTGAAGCCCGAGGCCCGAATCCTCGCGCGTCTGAAAGACCATCAGATCGACTGCGTGTTCCCTAACGAGCCGCCGATAGTCCGCCAGATGATGGCCAAACGCGACGATCTTCTCGACGTTGACATCTAGACCCGCCTCGTGAAGCACGCGCTCGCACGAGTCAACATACTCCGCCGGTGCCTTGAGAAGCTGCTCGCGCAGCCGATCGTGGACGACATCGGTTTCGATGTCGGGGATCTTGCCGATCTCCTCCATGTACCGAGCGAATGTCGCATCGTCCTCGATGTGCGCAAGCACGAGTGTCCCGCCGGGAGCCGTCAGCCGCGCCCCCACATCCACAAGCCGGCTGTCGCCCGTCAGATGGTCCGCGACCACGAGTACATTCCGCGTGCTGGACGGCGGATCGAGCAGATGACCGTCCGCGTCACTGGGCAGCACAAGGACCGGAACCCTCGTGCTTTGCGTCAATTCGTCGAGGTACGTGCCAAGGCTGAACTTCGGCTTGCGGCTGACCGTGTGAAGATTGCGATAGGTGACGATCAGTTGCGGGCTCCGCGCTTCGATGACGCGCAAGAGTTCGTCCACAGAGCCATAGGCATCGCCGGTGACGACGTTCCACTGCGGTTCATCACTGTCCAGCACCGAGAGAAAACCGCGAGCGGGCGGCAACAGGCGATCGGCCTGGACCCCGTCGCGATCCGTAACGAAGAGAACCGACCGAATCGCCACGCGCTCGTGCCGCAGCGACGGCTTGTCGGCACTTCTGAATCGCGATTCGAATTCGTCGATCTTGTTCGGCATGACGAGCGGATGTTATGGTCGCCACACCGAGCATGCAAGACGCCAGGCGGCTGGTCAGAGGCCGTTGGCCCAACTCCACAGCCTGCGGCCAATGGCTGAAAGCTGGCGGCTGAAAGCTGAAAATGCTACGCCCGCTCGACGAGCCGGTCGATGAGAAAACTCGACTGCTCCATCGCCTGATCGCTGAACGGCCCGAAGAACGAGTGGACGTCCTCGAACATCTCGACAAAACCCGCCCGGTCGCCGGTCGCGGCCAGCTTCTGCAAGTCGCTCGCCGCTTGAGCAAACGCCGACGTCACATCGCCCGTGGCGGGGTTCGACATCTGGATCGAAGCGTACAGGCCGGGCGACTGGGCGAAGTGCCGCGCCGTCATGATGAGTTCCATCAGATAGACAGGCGACATAAACGACAGCGTCTTGTCGATGGAAACATCGAGCCGTTTCAACGCCAGACCCATCACCTCCGTCGAAAAGTGGACAAGTACCTGCACGGCCGCCATGATCCGGTCGTGCTCCTCCGGAGCCGCCTCGACAACCAACAGCCCGCGAGAACACAAGGTCTGACGCACCCAATCCAACCACGCATCACCGCGACCGGGACACAGGACGACGCGCTGCCCCTGCACCGAATGCACCGAAGGACCGAACAGAGGGTGCGCCCCCACGACGCTCGCCTTCGTAGCCTCCAGCATCGCCTGCATCGGGGCCGTCTTCACGGACGTGACATCCATCAGCAACGCGTCGTCGCGCATGCGCGGCCCCACACGCCAAATCACCTCCGGCGTGGCCTCGATCGGGACACTGACCAAGACCACGTCCGCCGCCGCGGCAGCCTCCTCCGCAGTGAGCGACGTATCGCGATCGACGACCATCACGGCATGCCCCTGGTCGGCGAAGATATCCGCCATGCAGCGACCCATCTCGCCCTTGCCGCCGATGATCGCCACGGTCCGCGGCTCGATATCCAATGGCACCTCGGCCTTAAGTGCCGCCTGCCGGTCACGACTGCCCCAGAGGACAAGCCGAAAGAGGCTCTCGACGAGTTCCGGCGACAGCCCCAGCGGTGCCGACCGGCTGCGGCGGTCTTCGAGCAAATCGCGCTCGCGCTGAAAGTCCCGAATCGGCACGCGATGTCCCCGTTTGTACGCCGCAACCTCTCCGACCAAGCCGTACCGACGAGAGAGCAGTTGCAGAATCTCGCAATCGAGGCCGTCGATCATCGCGCGCAAGACGGGCAACGGCCTCGGATACGCCTCGTCACTATGCGGACGCTCTGTTGGGTCACTCACGAATTCGCCTCCTTGGAGGAAGTAGGTCGGGCTCAACCCGGAAGAGCCGCGGGCTTCAGCCCGCGCGGTGCTTCCTTCCGAGGGAACGCCACGCACGCCGTCGGGCGCCTTGTCCCCCAGCCCGCG
>CAYYPB010000240.1:0-5009 GCA_964473405.1 uncultured Planctomycetaceae bacterium | reverse complement strand
GTGCTGGAGCGGGCGGCTTCGCCTTGGCGGCGGGCGGGGGCTTCGCTCATGCCGCAGTGCTACTGGTCGTTCAAGCGGCTGGGGCTGCTCGAGAAGATGAAGCGCTCGTCGTTTGTTCGGCGGGATAGCCTGTTGCTCGTCGATGCGTCGGGCCGTCAGACCTTGCCGTTGCACTTTGCCGAGCGCGATCCCAACGAATGGTCCACGACCTGGCAAGTCCGTCGCGACGAGTTCGACGCGATGCTGCTGGAACACGCGCGCGAGCGTGGAGCCGAGGTGCGCCGTGGGGCCGAGGTGCGTGAGGTCCTTCTGGACGGCTCGCGCGTGGTGGGTGTCAACGTCGCCGAGGGCGGTGTCGTGAGCAATCTTCGCGCTCGCGCCGTCGTCGATGCGACCGGGTCGTCGGCGTTACTCTCGCGGCGGTTGGGCTTGCGCCGCCTCGATGACAAGCTTCGCCACGCGGCGATCTATTCCTGCTATCGAAGCGGGCGGATGGAAGAGGGTCGTCATGCCGGGGCGACGATCATCGCCCGGACGAAGCACCCGAAGGGCTGGTTCTGGTACATTCCGCTGCGCGAAGCGGACGGCATGGTGAGTGTCGGCGTCGTGGGGCCGACGGATTGGCTGTGTAGCGGCCGCGGCGATGATCCGGTCGCAGCAATTGAAGAGGAACTCGCGGGTTATCCGGCGATTCAGACGCGGCTCGAAGGTGCCAAGCGGCATGGGGACGTTCGCCTGACCGCCGACTTCACGGCGGCCTCGCGGCAAGTGGCGGGCGAGGGCTGGGTGCTTGTCGGGGACGCCTTCGCATCGCTCGACCCGTTGTTCGGGTCTGGCGTGATGCTCGCGATGAAGAGTGGTGAGCTTGCGGCCGACGCCATCGCCGGCGGGCTGGCGGACAACGATCTATCCGGCCGTCGGCTTGGCATCTTCGGCCCCAGGCTCGTGGCCGGCATGCAGAACATTCGTCGGCTCATTCACGCCTTCTACACCGACGGGTTTGACATCGGTGCGTTCATGCGAGCGCATCCCGGCCAGGCCGATTCACTGACGCGCATCGTGATCGGTGACGCGTTCAACGATGAGGTCGCCGAGGTGTTCGATGCGATGGGCGGGTCCGTCGATCTCCCGGGGCCGATGGGGTTGGTGGAGGGCGCGGCGGTTTGAGTGGGCGCGGTGTGCGTTATCGCTTCCCGTTGGGGCGCGGCTGAACGAGGGTGGTTGGGTCGCCGGTTGTTTTGGCGTCCCTGGGGTCGGTGAATCAATGCGACGAAGCGAATGGGAACTGCGACGGGACATGTGCGAGGTCGGGCGATTTATGCTCGACCGCGGGCTCGTTGCAGGCACCGACGGGAACATCTCCATCCGGCTCGGTGACGATCGGTATCTCATCACGCCCGGCGGCTCGTGTCTGGGCATGATGGACTCGAACGATCCCGTCGTCATCGACGGTCGTGGCAAAGTCCAAAGCGGCAGCGGCAGGCCGTCGAGCGAGTATTGGATGCATGTGACCGCCTACACGCGGCGGCCGGACATCTCCGCCGTCATCCATGCGCATCCGCCAACGACGGTGGCCATGACGCTGGCCGGCGTGGCGATGTCGCAGTGCGCTCTGCCGGAGGTCATCATCGCCTTTGGTCAGGTGCCTGTCGCGGACTATGCGACGCCTTCGACGGAGGAGGGCGCGGCCGTCATTAGCGATTTGATCAAGCGGTTCGACGCGCTCGTGCTGGATCGTCACGGTTCGTTGACCGTGGGTGGCAACGTGAAGGACGCTTTGTTCAAGCTGGAGAAGCTCGAACACGGCGCCCGCGTGATGTACATCGCCCATCAGCTCGGCGGTGCCCGTGACCTGCCGCCGGAGGAGATTGCCAAGCTGGCGGCGATCCGCGAACAATACGGCCTCGGCAGCGCGGCGGACGTCGCCACGCAGTGTCTTCCCCCCGGCACTCGGATTCCACGGATTACTCGTGGGCCGGAAACCTACTGAGCGTCCCTATGAAGCAGCGGCGGGCAGAGTCCTCCCTACAACGCCCTTTCGCCAAGAGAAGCACCGGCGAGGCGCAGGTGCCATAGTTCGGACATCGACTGTCACGTCTTGATACTATCCAGCAGCAGGACCGAGACGGGGACGAAGATGAGCACGGGTAGCCACGGCGGCAGGGCCGGGGCGAGGCCGAGGCTGGTGAGGTCTACGCTGTTGCAGAAGAACGTCGCGACATAGGCGATGCCGCAGGCGAGCAGGCACTTGCCGCCGAGGATGACGACCGAGGGTCGTTCGCGGTTGAGGAAGAACGGGATCCCCATACAGAACAGTGCCATGTTCATGATGAACGTGGTCAGGCGCGAGTGTTTGACCTTGATGAACTCGCCGGCACCGCGTTCGGCGAAGTGCTCCTGGAGTTTGTTGAGTTCCGGCAGGCTGAGGAACGAGGTCCACTGCGTTGCCTGTTGTAGGGCCATTTCCTTGGGTGTGATGTCGGATACATATTCCTTGACGGGACGTCGCCCGAGGTCGTCGTCTGTCTCGCCCGGCGTGGCCGTGGCGAGGCTCATGGCGTAGCCGTTCTCGAGTCGCCAGAGGTTGCGCTCTTCGTCCCAACGTCCCTGATCGGCGCGGACCACTTCGGTCATTCGGTTCTCCGCGTCGCGCTTGATAATGAGTACGCCGCGCATCTCCTTGGTTCGCGGGCTGAACATGGAGGCGGAGAGCAGGGCGTTGTCCTGCTTGGGGTCGGGAAGAAACCAGATGGCGAATGAACGCCTGCCTTCGATGTCACCGTGTTTTCTGGCGAGCTTGTCGGCGATGTTGGGGATGATGACCTCTTGATCGACGAACCAGAGCGTGTTGACAGCGAGGGCGGCGAGCAGCAGCGGCGTCGCGACGCGATAGAGCGAGGTGCCGGTCGCGAGGATGGCGGTGAGCTCGTTGGTTCGATGGAGGCGTCCGAGGGTGAAGCAGCCGGCGACGAGCGTGATCACACCGGCGAGTTGGGCGAAGTAGAGAAAGAGGTTATGACCGTAGAAGTCGATGATCTTGGCGACAGTTTGCAGAGAGGTCTGGGACTTGACGTTGGTGAACTCGTCGAGATTGACGAAGAGATCGAGGACGACATAGAGCCCCATGAGGACGCCCAGGGCGATCGCGTAGTTGATGAAGAAGGCCTTGAGGATGTACTTGTCGAGCGTTTTCAACATGGTCTTGCTTGCTGGCTCCGTCGAGCGGCGGTCTGCGGTGCTACCGCTTCAGGACTTTCGTGGCCACGACCCCTGTCGCGAGGTACATGAACGCGGTCGCGCCCCACATGACGCAGATGCTGACCGTGATGTAGTCGGGACGATCGGCGAGATTGCGTCCGACGATGCTGGCAATGACGACGACGAGCATCGGGACGCAACTGATTCCGAAGGCCGTGAGGACTTGTCCGCCGCGGATGATGATACCCAGGATGGCACCGATGACGACGATGGCGACGGCCCCGAGCGAGTAGGACGCGCGGAAGTGTATCTCGCCGCGGATCTCGGATGCATATTCCCTGATCTTTTCGGACAGCTTCTTCTGCATCTTCCGCTGCTTCTGAAACAGCGGGATATCCACGGTCAGAGCGAATAGTTGGGTGATGTCGAATGCGTCGTATCTCGTCGCGACTTCAGGCTGTTCGGCGAACGCGACTTTGGGTAGCGACTCCTTGGGCTTTCTCACGATGCGGTCGTCGGGGCCCGCCGGTTCGCGCGTGATGCGCACGTTTCCGAGCAGCTCCACGAGAATGACGGGCTTGTTTTTCATGAGGCCGCTGCGGAGTTCTATCGAGGCTTGGTCGGCGAGGTAGACGCGCACGGGTTCTCGGCTCGGCGGCCGATAGGTGAGTTTGGCACGAATGTCCAGCAGGCTGACACGGCCGTCTTCCTCTGCGACGGAGAACTTGCTGGCGTGCAGTTCGATGTCGAACTTCGGATCGTGAAAAGTGAACGAGCCGTCGCCCCCCAGGTTGGGGTTCATGTGCGTTTCGAGGGTCTTGTTGAGGAAGAAGACCCGCATCTCGCGGCGCATGCCGTGGAGGCGATCCTGGATCTCAGGGATGATTTCGGGCTGATCGCTGAACTCGTTGAGCGTATCGAGATTCTCGAACTTGATCTTCCGCTTGAGCGGCAGCGGGATGTCGATCGGGCCGAGGATCTGGTGTTTGAGTTCGTAGTATTGGCGTCGCGTGGCGTCAAAGTTCTGGACGCCCTGCATGTCGACCGTGACGCGCGGCGTGCTGCCGGTGTTGTCGAAGTCGATGACCGTTCGTTCCGCGGTGCCGAACCGCTCGACTTCCTGGTCGTTGCTTTCCAGGAAGGTGACGCCGGTGAGTTGAAGGAACGTGTGATTCTCTCGGTAGGCTTCCGGCAGTTCGGCGAGTTGCTTGTCGTCGAGCGTTTGACACGAGCTGGCGGTGATCTTGTACTTGGAGTAGGCGAGGGGCTTTCCCTTTTGGAATTGGCCGAGCACGATCGAGGGGAGATCGCGACGGGTGATGTCCTCGATGGATCGGGTCAGCGAAGGGATCATGTAGTTCCACGAGAAGTAGGTGAAGCCCGAGACGAAGAGCCCAAGCAGCAGCGGGGGTAGCAGGATGCGATGGATGTTGATCCCGGCGGCGCGACAGGCGAGGACTTCGTTGTCTAGGGCAGCCCGACCGTAGGTGATGGTCGCGCTGAACAACGCGGCGACGGGCAAGATGAGGGTAATGGCGATGGGCGTGAGCAGGGCGAAGATGATGCCCATCTCCTTGGCCCCGACGCCTTCGCCCCGGAAGAGGTTGGCGACGCCGCCCCCCATGACGATGAGGGCGGTTAAGGCCGTGGCGGTCATGCCGAAGGTCTTGACGAGTTCTCGACCGAAGTAGGTGTGAAGGGTTCGCATGAGGCTCAGAAACGCTCGGCACCGGCTCGCCGCAAGATCGGGGTCGCCCAAAACGAGCCAGCACAGCGCCGCCCGGGAGGGCGTCAAGGCGGGGGGGGGTTCC
>CAYYPB010000239.1:0-5020 GCA_964473405.1 uncultured Planctomycetaceae bacterium | reverse complement strand
GGGCGCGCCACCCTCCGCCGGCGGCGGGAACCGCACTCGCCCACGCGCCCCCCCCCCCGGCGGCCCCCTGCCGGTTCGAGTATGCCACGCATCCCGTTCGCATGATGACGCCGATGTCGCGGACGGACGTGCTGAAGGCGCTGGCCGAGCCGGGGGGGGATGCCGATGGCTAATGTGGCCTGGACAGCCGAGCAGCGGCGTGCGATCGAGGTGACGGGCTCTAGCGTGCTTGTCTCGGCCGGTGCCGGCAGCGGAAAGACGGCGGTCCTCGCCGAGCGGTGCGCGCATCTCGTGACCGATGCCCGGCCGCGCTGCGATATCAACGAACTGCTCGTCGTCACGTTCACCGATGCCGCCTCGGTGCAAATGCGGCAGCGCATCGGCGATGCGCTGCGACAACGCCTGGCGCAGGAACCGGACGATGGTCGGCTGCGCTATCAACTGGCCTGCCTGGACGCGGCGCAGGTTTCGACGATCCATGCGTTCTGCCGGCGCGTGTTGCATCGGTACTTCGCCCACGCCGACTTGGACCCGCAGGCCCCGTTGATGGATGCTCGCGATGCGTCCCTGTTGCGAAGAGAGTCCGCCCAACGCGTGTTCGACAGCCTGGCTCTCAAAGAAAACGAGGTGGGTGAGGCGTTCGCCGATCTACTGGCGGCCTACGGCACGAGCGAGGAGAACCTGCGCAAGCTGTGCCTGAGCCTGGATGCGTTTCTTACCTCGGTGCCCGATCCTGAGGCGTGGGTGGATCGGACGCTCGAACGGTTCGAGTCGCCTGCGCGTGGCAAGCTGTCGACGTATTGGCTGGGTCTCCTTCGTAGCGAGATCCTGGGCGAGTTGCAGCGGCAGCACGCGGCGGTCGAGGAGGCCGTGGCGGATCTGCTGGACGACCCCCAGCTTCCGAGCGAGTTTGCCGATTCTCTCGGCGGCTATCGGGATGCGCTGGCGGGCTGGACCGCGCGGATCGAGGGAGACGAAGGCGGTGGGGCGATCAGCGATATCTGTGCGAACGAGTTGCATTCGTTCGCCTTCGCCAAATTGCCGACCAAGGGTTCGCGGGCGTACAAGGCGCTGGACGACGACGGTAAGCAACGCTTCGCCGAGGCGCAGGGACTTCTCAAGAACATCCGCGAGAAGCTGTTCAAGAAACATCTGCAAGACCGCTACGCCGCGTTCACGATGGCCGACTGGGCCGAGGGCGTCGCCAGGACGGCCCCGCACGTTCGTGCGTTTCTGCACGCGGCTCGGGAGATTCGCGGCGAGTACCAAGCGGCCAAGGCCGAACTCGGGGTGATTGACTTCGGCGACCTCGAACGGCTCACGCTGGCGTTGCTGCGCGATGAGCAGACGGGCGTCGCGGCGGCACTGCGCGATGAGTTCGAGCATGTGCTCGTCGACGAGTTTCAGGATGTCAACCGCGTGCAGGCCGAGATACTGCGTCTCGTCAGTCGCGAGTCGGACGCGCGAGCGGACAATCTGTTCGCCGTCGGCGACGTCAAGCAGAGTATCTACCGATTCCGCCTCGCCGAGCCGCGCTTGTTCATGGACAAGCTGGCGGACTGTCAGCGGGGAGACTCGGACGACAAGGCGGGGATCGCCATCGATCTGGTCAAGAACTTCCGCAGTGGGCGAGGGGTCATCGACGCCGTCAACGCCGTCTTCGAGAAGCTCATGGCCGCCGATCTGGGCGGCATCGCCTACGACGAGCGCGCTCGACTCGTGCAGGGTCGAATCGAGGAATCGCCCGCTGAGGGGCCGGCACTCGAACTGCACATCCTCGACAAGATTTCGGGCGATGCGATCTCCGATGCTTCGTCCGAGGGCGACAACGAGGGCGATGCCCTCGATTGGGAGCAGATCGAACGCGAGGCGCATGTCATCGCCGAACGCGTCAAAGCCCTCAACGATGCGGGCAGAAGCTACGGCGACATCGTGATTCTTCTACGCTCGATGAAGGCTCGGACGGGGGCCATCGTTCGCACGCTGACGCGGCTGGGCGTTCCGGTCTTCGCCGACGTGTCCGGGGGGTTGTTCGACTCAGTTGAGGTGATAGACATCCTGTCACTGATGAGGCTACTTGATAACGAGCAGCAGGACATACCGCTGGCGGCGGTGCTGCGTTCGCCGCTGTTGGGAAAGCCCCTGACCGATTCACAACTCGTGGAACTCCGAACAACTGGCCGGGCGAAGGTGCCGTTCCACCAGGCCGTTCGCGACTATGCCGAACACGGGCCGGACGAGGGACTGAGGTCGCGAGTCTCGGACATTCTGGCCTCTGTTCGACACTGGCGGGCGAGCATGCGGCGCCGGCCCGTCGCTGATGTGTTGTGGGCGTTCTACGAGCAGAGCGGCTATCTGGCGTACGTCAGTGGGCTGAGCGAGGGGGCTCAGCGCCGGGCCAATCTGCTGCAACTCCACGCGCAGGCCCGCAAGTTCGGGACGTTCAAGCGTCAAGGACTGGATCGGTTCCTGCGATTTCTGGATGCGGTTCGCGAAGAGGGGAGCGATCTCGATTCCGGCTCGGTCGCCGCCCCGTCGGGTGATGTCGTTCGCATCATGACGATCCACCGCAGCAAGGGGCTCGAGTTTCCCGTCGTGATCCTGGGCGAGTTGGGCAAACGATTCAACAAGTCCGACGCGCGCGGGGCCATTCTGTTCGATCGAGAGTTGGGCCTTGCGATGGAGTCGGTCGATGTGGCGCGGCGCGTCACCTATCCGACGTTGCCCCATCGGCTCGTTTCCAAGGCGGCGGAGGGCGAGACGCTCGCCGAGGAGCTGCGCGTTCTCTACGTGGCGATGACGCGGGCCGAGGACAAGCTGATCCTCGTGGGAACGGCCGAGGCCGCTGGCGAGTGGACGCCGCGCGAGGCCACGCCGGGGCCACTGCCGCTGCTCGAACGGCAGGGGGCCGCCGGCTTTCTGACGTGGGTCTCCGAGGCGATTGCCGCTCAGCCGACCGCAACCGAACTGTGGCACCGGTGTCCCGCCTGTGAGCACACCGGCGAGACGCCGGTGCCACAGTTGTCCACTCCAGAAGACGCGGTCTGCGAGACTGGGAGTGCGACGTCCGATGCCCTGTTCGCCGTCCGACGATACGCAGCTGAGGAAATGAGTCGTTGGACGATGACGCGAGAGGCGGCTCCGAAGACGGACGAGCGAATGGCCGTCCTCGCGGAGATGGGGCCTTTGCCGCTCGCGGACGTTTCCGCCGATGACAAGCTCATCATCCGAGCGATCCAACGTCGTCTGACGACGAGCTACAGGGCGTCGGCACTCACGCGCATCCCGGCCGTTGCGTCGGCCAGCGTTCTAAAACGTCGGTGGAACGCCTTGCAGGACGAAGACGAACCCGCCAGCCCATGGGCGGGCCCGGGAGGCGTGCGGACCGCACAGTCGATTCGCCGTCGCCGGTTTCGGACGCCGTCATTCATGTCGTCTCAGAGGGCGTCAGACCCGACGCACGTCGGGACGTGGACGCACGAATTTCTTCAGCATCTGGATCTGACGCGGCCGTGTGACGTGGACGATCTCGGTGGGCAACTCGCGTCTCTCGTGGATTCGGGGGCCCTTGCGGCGCGGGAGGCCGACGCGATCGACCTCGACGGCGTGGCGTGGTTCTTCGGCACGGACCTCGGCCGGCGCGTTCGATTGCCGGCGGCGACGGTGCTTCGCGAGTGGCCGTTTACGCTCGGCGTCGATCCGACCAAGTATGACGCCGCGGCCGTCGCGAGGGCGAGAGACGACGTCATGCTGATTCGCGGCATCATCGACATGCTCTTCGATGCCGGCGACGGCTGGGAGGTTCTCGACTACAAGACCGACCGCGTGGCGGACGATGCGCTACGCCAGCGTGCCAAGCTCTACGCGGGGCAACTGCAAATCTATGCCGCGGCCGCCGAGGCCGTCTGGCAGCAGCGGCCGACCCACGGTTGGCTCGTCTTTCTCACCGCCCGAGAAGTGGTCGAAGTCTGAGGCTTCGGTCGGGCCTGAATCGAGCAGGCGTGCCGATGGATCAGCGCAACAAGAAGACCGGCGGCATCGGAGGTTCCGATGGTCGCCGGTCTCGATTGTGCGTGGAAACAGTCGATTGGGCTCGGGCCTACTTGCCCTTGAGTTCGACCTTGCCGCCGGCTTCTTCGAGCAGCTTCTTGAGCTCGTCGGCGTCTTCCTTGGTGAGGTCTTCCTTGATGGCCTTCGGCACGCCGTCGACCATGTCCTTGGCCTCTCGCAGGCCGAGGGCCGTGGCGGCGCGGACGACCTTGATGACGCTGATCTTGCTGGCACCGGCCTCGGTGAGGACCACGTCGAACGCCGTCGGCGCGTCATCTTCTTCCTCGGCACCGGCTGCTGGGCCGGCCATCACGACCGCACCGCCGCCGGCAGGCTCGATGCCGTAGGTGTCCTTGAGGTAGTCCGTGAGGTCTTGGGCGTCCTTGACCGTCAATGCGACGATCTTGTCACCGATGTCCTTTACTGCCGCCGAGAATTCTTTCGCGGGTGCTTCGGCCATGATTCTGACTCCTACGCTATTGTCGACATCCGCCGATGTGGCGACGGGATGTCTCGTTGATCACCGTCCCGAAAGCTGAAGTCCCGTTGACTTCATTTAACCCGGGTCGCGACTGGTGCGACCCATCACGGGGCCGTCGGGTTCGTGAGCTTTCTCCATTCTCAATTCAGCATTCGCTCATGCGACCTTGCTGATGGTCTCGCCCTTCTCCAGCTTGTCGAGGACCGACTTGATGCAGCCCGCGATCTTGCCGCCCGCGAGCAACTGGCCCACGATGCGGCGACCGGGCGAGGCGGCAAGCATGATGATCTCGCCGTGCAGTTCGGCCTTGCTCTTGCGTTTGGAGATGTCCGTGACCGAGAGGATCTCCGGCTCGCCTTCGACGAGGCCGCTCTTCAACTCGAGTGACGGAAACTCCTTGACCAGTCGCAGCAGCTCCTTGGCCGTGTCCACCGGGCCGGGGGCGCACGTTACGAAAGCGCACGGGCCTTCGAGCGAAGCGGCCAACGG
>CAYYPB010000238.1:0-5025 GCA_964473405.1 uncultured Planctomycetaceae bacterium | reverse complement strand
CGGTGGATTCACAGGCGAGACGCCTGTGCCACAAAGACTCAAGTGGGTGGGCCACCTCCTTTGGAGGTGGGGGAGGCGATGATCGGGCCGTCCGGCTCGCGTCTCATTGGTTCTCCCATGTCCGAAGGGCATGGACCACTCGGTTTCTCAACCCCTTGCGCCGAGCAGTTTCGCACCGGCAGCTTGACGGTGAAGATCGTGCCGCACGGTTCGTGCTTCTGGGCCGTGATCGATCCGCCGTAGCGATCGATGAGCTCCCTGCTCACGGCGAGGCCGAGGCCAGTACCCTTGCCCTGGCCCTTGGTCGTGAAGAACGGTTCGAAGATCTTCTCGACATCGTCGGGGAGCCCCGTGCCCGTGTCCGCTACCGTCACGACCACGTCCGGCCCGACGATATCGGTGCTGATCGTCAACGTACCCGCCTCGGGCATCGCGTCGATCGCATTCTTGATGAGATTGCAGAGTACCTGAAAGATGCCGCTACCCCGAACGATGGGCATGTCCGCCCGATGCAGATTGCAGACAACCATGGTTTTCGACTCGCCGATGCGGCCTTCCATCGTAGAGAGGGCGTCCTCGACGATCCTGTTGATCGTCGCCTGCTGGTCGCCGCCGGGAGCCGAACGCGAAAACTCGAGCAGCGCCGAGACAATCTGCGTCATCCGCATGATGCCGCTCTTGATGCACTCAAGGTAGGGCCCGATCTTCGGGTCGTCGACATTCTCGGCGCGCCGCAGGGCCATGTTCGTATAGCGCAGGATCCCGTCCAACGGGTTGTTCAATTCGTGGGCAACGCGAGCAGCGAGTTTGCCCACGGCAGCCATGCGTTCGGAAACCGCCAGACGCCGCTCCATGCTGATCCGCGCCGACACATCTTCCGCCATGAGCAGACCGCCGGAGGTCTCGCCCGTCTCCACGTCCCGCAACGGGCTGATCACGATCTCCAGGTACGTCTCGGATCTGTCGCCGTCCTGCGGCGCCAAGGCGTCGAAATGCCGCGAGCGCGGCCCCTGCATGATGGACCGCAACTCGCCCTGCCAGTCGACGCAAACGCCCTCGACCGTCAGCAGCGCCAATAGCTCGGCGGCGTCGGTTGCTGCCGGCAGCATGGCCTTGGCCGCCTGATTCCTCAGGATGACGTTCAGCCGCTTGTCGAAGACGACGAGGCAGCTCCCCAACGACTCGAAGACGCTCCCGAACAGTGCCTCGAGATTGCCCGACTCGTCGGTCCCGGCGGCGCGGACCACCCTCTCGGCAGTGGATGTGGCGGTCTGATGCGTGCCGGAAGCCATAATGCACAGCCCAATGATCGCTGGCGAACCGGGGCCGCTGCCGGCCCGGCTGCCTGGGATTCCCGGGAATGATGCGTTTTCGCCTCGATTGCCTGTGACGACGCGCTTTCCCAGAATCTGTATCGGCCGACGGGAGGCGCAATCCAGCACAATGTTGTTTCCACGCAACATCGACCGGCGATATCCGGTCGTCAGCGTAGCGTCAGGCGCATTGCGGGCCGCGACGGGTTTGCATAGCATCACGCCGAGTTGTCACAACCCGACGGAAGGAGTTTCCGCCATACCAAGTCCGGGGCGCAGGCCCGCGGCGGAGAGACGATCAGAGTTCATGCATCGGAGTGTCACATCATGATTGTCGGTGTCGTAAAGGAGATCAAAGCACACGAGTATCGCGTGGGCATGATTCCGGCGGGGGTCGCGGCCCTAGTGAAGGACGGACATACCGTGTTGGCGGAGACCGTCGCCGGCCAAGGGTCGGGCTTCTCGGACGAGGACTACATCCGGGCTGGCGCGAAGATCATCGACACCGCCCAAGCCGTCTTCGATCAGGCCGAGATGATCGTCAAGGTCAAGGAGCCCCAGCCCGTCGAGTGCAAGATGCTCCGCCGGGACCAGGTCTGCTTCACCTACTTCCACTTCGCTGCGGATCGCGCGCTGACCGACGGCATTATCGAGAGCGGATGCATCGCGATCACCTATGAAACCGTGCGCGACCGAGAGGGGCACCTCCCGCTCCTCACGCCGATGAGCGAAGTCGCGGGCAAGATGAGCGTCCAAGAAGGGGCAAAGTACCTCGAACGCCCCATGATGGGCCGCGGCATTCTGCTCGGCGGCGTGCCGGGCGTCGAGCCGGCGACCGTGTTGATCCTCGGTGCCGGCGTCGTGGGCACCAATGCCGCCAAGCTGGCCGCCGGCCTCGGGGCGCGGGTCGTCTTGATGGACGTCGATCTCGACCGACTGCGGTATCTCTCGGACGTCATGCCGGCCAATGTGCAGATGATCTTCAGCGAACGAACGCTGATCGATCACTATCTGACGCAAGCCGATCTCGTCATCGGCGCAGTACTGATTCCCGGTGCCCGATGTCCGGTCCTCGTTTCCCGCGAAAGCCTCAAGACGATGAAGCCCGGCGCGGTGATCGTGGACGTCGGCGTGGATCAGGGCGGCTGCTGCGAGACGATCAAGCCCACGACGCACGACGACCCGACCTACATCGTCGACGACATCGTCCACTACGGCGTGACGAATATGCCGGGTGCCGTCGGCCGCACGAGTACCTTCGCGCTGACGAACGCAACGACGCCCTACATGCTTCGCCTGGCGAATATGGGCTGGAAGGCCGCCTGCCAGGCCGATCCGGGCCTCGCCGTTGGCGTGGATATCCTCAAGGGCAAGGTCGCGAACAAGGAGGTCGCGGAGACCTTCGGGCTGAAGCACGAGCCATTCGAACTGTAGGCCCGATTCGGCGAGGTTTCGCGTTAGCATTGGCCGCGCACGGCGATTGACTATGGATGCGAAGCTCGTGCGCTGCGGCCGCGAGGCACGGACCATTCAGCGGCACTCGCCGCGCACGTTTGGGAGTCGCTCATGAAGGGCAAGCATATTGCCATCTTGTCGGTGGGGGTCGTTGTGGTCGGCGGCATCATCACCCTCAGCATCACCGGCCTGCCGTCGCTGGGGCTGTCGTTCCTCGACGGTGTGCGCGAACAGGCGCGCCGGGACGATCTGGTCATCCCCGTCACCGCGACGGGTACGATCGAGGCGGCCCAACTCATCCAGATCAAGAGCAAGGCCGGCGGCGTCGTGGAAGAGATTCCCGTCCTCGAAGGCCAGATGGTCAAGGCCGGTGATATCCTGGTCAAGCTGGACCCCGTTGACGAAAAGCGAATCGTCGAGGCGCGGCAGGCCGACCTGGATCGCTCGCTGTCGGCTCGCCAGAAAGCTCGGATCGCCCTGACCAAGACGAAGGTAGACTTGCCCCTGCAGACGCAACTCGCCCAGGCTCGCCTGGACGACGCGGCGGCGCGGCTCGTGGATGCCAAGTACCGCTTCGATGAGCTGACGCGGCGTCGAGAGACCCGTGCCGCCAGCGAGCAGGAACTCGTCACGTCCGAAGCCACTTACAAGGCTGGCAAGGCCGCTCGCGATATTGCCAGCTACGACCTCGATCGCGCCCGCAACGACGAGATCGTTCTGCTCGACAGCGCAAAGGAAGACGTCACCCAGGCCGATGCCGCCGTGGAAGCCTCTCAGAAGAACTTCGAAGACGCCAGCCAGCGTCTCGCCGAGACCATCGTCCGATCGCGCTGCGACGCGATGGTCTACAAGATCCAGGTTCGCCGAGGCGAGACAATCCAGAGCGGCATGTCCGCCTTCACCGGCACACCCTTGATGATGCTGGCGGACGTGGACTCGATGTTCGTGATGGCGCAGGTGGATGAGGCCGACATCGGAGCGATTCGCGACATCGCGCCGCGGTATGCCAGGCCGGGCGAGACGCAGCGACTCGACGAGGAAGAGTACATACGCAGGGCCCGGGAGATCGTCGAGACGGCCGCCCGGCGAGCCGCGATCAGGGACGCAGAGGCACAAGAGAAACCCGAGGACAGCACCGACGCCGTTGCCGAAAACCCAAGCCCTTCGGTCGATGAACTGGAGACTGCGGCCGAGCTGATGGGCCTGCCCGTCGACATCACGGTCGAGGCATATCGCTCGCAAACATACAAGGGTGTGATCGAACGTATCCTGCCCGAGCCGAAACGTCTCAGCGGGGCCGTGTCCTTCGACGTTCGGATTCGCCTGCTGGGCGACGATCTTCAGAAGCTGATGGGCATGCAGGCCGACCTCTCGTTCGAGACCAAAACGAGGAAGGACGCCATCCTCGTGAAGAACGAGGCCCTGTCGAGCGAAGGACGGCTGTGCTACATCTACATCCCCTACCGCGACAGTGAATCAGCACGGTGGGATGAAAAGAAGATCGAAGTCAAGATCGGTGCCACGGACGGAATCTACACGGAGATCATCTCCGGCATAGACGCTGGCGATGAAGTCTGGATCAAACGGCCGCGAAAGACGCACAAGGAACGTGAGAAAGACGAAGACTAGCTTGCCTCCAGCCCCCGGCTTCGCCCGGGGAGATCGCCCGCGCCGCTCCCCGGCAAAGCCGAGGGCTGGATGAATGTTGCCTACGGAAGCCCCTACGAACCACGGAACCTACATTGCCCGAACCGCTCATCAAGATCACCGGCTACACCAAACACTACGTCATGGGTAGCACCATCGTCCGCGCCCTCGATGGCGTGGACATGACCATCGCGTCAGGCGAGAGCCTCTCGATCACCGGCCAATCCGGCAGCGGCAAGAGTACACTCATGCACCTGTTGGGCTGCCTCGATCGCCCGTCGGGCGGCATGTACGAGCTCGACGGCCAAGTCGTCAGCAGCATGTCGGACAGCCAACTCGCCACGATTCGCAACAAGAAGATCGGCTTCGTCTTTCAGACCTTCAATCTCATTCAGCGGACGTCAGCCGCCGACAACGTCGCCGTGCCGCTGTTCTACGGACGCAAGTCGGGCTCACACGCGCTCGCCATGCACGCCCTCGAACGCGTGGGGCTGGCCGATCGGGCCACCCACTCGCCGGCCGAACTCTCCGGCGGCGAGCGCCAGCGCGTCGCCATCGCACGGGCCATCGTCCACGAGACAAGGATCCTCACACTCGCACAACATGCGTG
>CAYYPB010000237.1:0-5027 GCA_964473405.1 uncultured Planctomycetaceae bacterium | reverse complement strand
ACCGATTCGCGCCTCTGGAGAGAGCAGAGACAGCACACCGTTCGCGAGGGCGATGTACTCCACGCCCCTCCCAGCGCCGGAAAACCCGCCGAGCCACGAGCGCGCGCCCCCCCCCGCACCGCCAGGTTGCCAATTGTTGCCGGAGCCAGAGGCGTAGCCTCGTTCCTCCCAACTCATGTCGATTCCTTTCGTTCCGTCGTCCAGCGCAACAGCGTGATGATCGTCTTGGCGTCGACGATCCGACCATCGCGGATCATCGCCAACGCCTCGGTCACGCTCATTCGTTCGGCGACGATCTGCTCGGTCGCCTCCAACCGCTGCGTTGTCTCGATGAGGTCGGTCGCCACGAAGGCCCGAATCAACTCAGTCATCACGCCCGGCGAGGTGTAGAACTCGCCCAGCGGCGCGATGCTCCCCGCGGAAAAACCCGCCTCTTCCTCCAACTCGCGTAACGCGGCGGCCCGGGGCGTCTCACCCTCGACGTCCAGCGTGCCCGCCGGCAGCTCCCAAAGCTCCCGATCCAGAGCGGGCCGGAAGTTCCGAAGCATGATCAGTTCATCGTCCGAGAGCAGAGGCAGCACCACCACCGCCCCGGGATGCACGACGATTTCCACGACTCCCCGGCGACCGTCCGACCGGACCGTCTCTTTGCGGACAATCTCGAATCTTCGGCATTTCAGCAGCGATTGCATGTGATTTTCGGTCCTTTCGGGCGTTCGTGCCGGATTATACGCGGTTCGGCAGGCTGTGGCAGGCACGACGCGCTACGGGCTTGAGGCCGCACGGGCGGAAGCCCGCGGCTCTTCCGCCCATTTGCCGGTTGCATGCCGCTCGGGGAAGCCTTAGAATCCGGGGCTCGGTAGTGGCGGCCCGACGGGCCGACAGTTGAAGCGTTGGGCGGACCAGGACGGCGTCGATGAAAGAAAAAATCCATCCCAAGTATTTCCCTGAATGCCAGGTTAAGTGCGGCTGCGGCAGCATCTTCACGACCGGCAGCACGCGCGAGACAATCGCCGTCGAAATCTGCTCGGCATGCCACCCGTTCTTCACGGGCACGCAGAAGTTCGTCGACACGGCCGGTCGCGTCGAGAAGTTCCAGAAGAAGTTCGGCGGCAACTACTTCCAGTCCAAGAAGAAGCCCGCCAAGGCCTAGCTGAGTTCGCAGACATCCGCACGCCGTTGCCCCCGGTCGCGCCAGCGCGACGCTCGGGCTGCGGCGTGCGTTCTTTTGTCGGCCTGCGCCTGGCGAGACTCTCCTGCGGATCGCAACCCGTGGGCATCCCGCGAAAGATCACATGTCCGACTTCAAGCCCAACCCCGCCTTCTTTGCGAAGCTTGACGAAATCCGCGAGCGCTTCGCCGCGGTCACCGAAGAGTTGAACGACCCCGACATCGGCTCCAATGTCGCGCGCATCGTCAAGCTTTCCAAGGAACACGCCAACCTCAAACGCATGGCCGACCCCTATCGCGACTACCTCGGCGTCGTCAAGCAGATCGAAGAAGCGGAGGAAATCGCGGCCGACGCCGACTCGGACGCCGACATGAAGGAACTGGCCGCCGAGGAGTTGCCCGAGCTTCGCCAACAGGCGGACGGGATCCTCGATGCCCTCATCGACGGCCTCGTCGTCGGGGACGATGCGAACATCTCGTCGATCATCATCGAGATCAGGGCCGGCACCGGCGGGGACGAGGCCGCGCTATTCGTCGCCGACCTGCTGGACATTTACTCGCGCTATGCCGCTACGCACGGTTTCAAGATCGAGACCATCGACCAGTCGGCCTCCGAGCGGGGTGGATTCAAGGAGGCGATCCTCGGCATCAAGGGCCCTGGCGTCTTCACCCACTACGGCTACGAAGGCGGTGGCCATCGCGTCCAGCGCGTCCCCGCCACGGAGACGCAGGGACGGATCCACACCTCCGCGGCGACGGTCGCTGTCTTGCCCGAAGTCGAGGTGGCCGATGTGGACATCGACTGGGACAAGGACGTCGTCGAACACGTCAGCCGAGCGGGCGGGCCGGGCGGCCAGAACGTCAACAAGGTCTCCAGCGCCATCAAGCTGGAGCACACGCCGACGCGCATCACGGTCTCCATGCGCGACGACAAGAGCCAGCACAAGAACCGTGCCAAGGCCCGGCGCATTCTCGCCAGTCGCATCAAGGAGCACTTCGATTCCATCGAACGAGCCAAACGCGACGTTACGCGGAAGTCGATGATCGGGTCGGGCGATCGCAGCCAGCGCGTCCGCACCTACAACTACCCCCAGAATCGATGCACGGATCATCGCGTCAGCCAGAACTACTCGCTCGAGAAGATTTCTGCGGGCCAGCTCGACGATATGCTCAACGATCTCCGCAAGTTCGATCGCCAGCAGCGGCTCGCGGCCCAGTAAAACGTTTGAGCAAGCTTCGGTCCGAACTGTGGCACCCGCGTATCGCCGGTGGAATCACCGGCGAGACGCCGGTGCTACGGACGTGCTGGCCGCTTGGCACAATCGATTCAGCGACGATACAATCCGGGCAGGCTATCGTTCGGCGCTGTCGGTTCGGCTGCGTGCCCGGTATCGCCACAAGGAGCTTCCCGCGTGAACATCGGCACAACAGACAACCTCAGCTTTGTCACGGTTCAGGAACACATCCTCACACAGCAGCGCAACCATCCAACGGCGACGGGCTCGTTCAGTTTGTTGCTCTCCGGGATCACGCTGGCGGCCCGCATCATCTCGGCGAAAGTACGGCGAGCCGGCATTCTCGAAGTGTTGGGTGAAGCCGGCGACCTCAACGTGCATGGCGAGCAGCAGCAGAAGCTCGATATCATATCGAACGTCGTCATGGAACAATGCCTGGGGTATCGCGGAAATGTCGGCATCATGGCATCGGAAGAACGAGACGATCCGTGCATCGTAGCAGGGTCATCCGGCAAGTACGTCGTCATCTTCGACCCACTCGACGGCTCCAGCAACATCGATGTCAACGTCTCGGTCGGGACCATCTTCGCGATCTTCGAGCGTGAGACGGGCAACTTCAACGGCAACGATGCCACGGCCGACGTCCTTCAGCCGGGAGATCGTCAACTCGCGGCGGGCTACATCGTCTATGGATCGAGTACGGTGCTGTGCTACACCTGCGGCCAGGGCGTACACATGTTCACACTCGATCCGTCGGTCGGCGCATTTGTGTTGGCTCAGGAAAGCGTCCAGATGCCCAAAGAGGGCAAGATGTACAGTGCCAACGAGGCAAACTGGAACTCGTTCCCCGAATCCATCAAACGCTATCTGACGTGGTGCAAGAGCGAAGAAGCGGGCCCCTATACGTCGCGGTATATCGGTTCGCTCGTGGCCGACTTCCACCGCACGCTCCTGCGCGGCGGCATCTTCCTCTATCCGCTCACCGCCAAGGCGCCGGAGGGTAAGCTCAGATTGATGTACGAGGCCAACCCGATCGCCTTCATCGCGGAGCAAGCCGGTGGCCGCGCGATCGACGGCAAGATGCGAATCATGGACAAGGCGCCCCACGCCCTCCACGAACGCACGGCCCTGATCGTCGGCAGCGACCTGGAAGTCCGTCGCGTCGAGGAGTACATCAAGCAATACGGCTAGAACCGGCGAAAGTAGCAGACCTTTCCATCAGCCCCCGGCTCCGCCGGGAGAAATCGCCCGCTGGTTCGTCGGCAGCGCCGGCCCCCTGCAGAGCTGGATGCGATTCTGCCCGTTGCTCTCTGGACATGCCGCGTATGCACAGCTACGCTCGGGCAATGAGTTCGTCACCCAACACGGCCGAGCAGGCCGCCCGGAGCAACGGCGATTGGACGGTCGGCAAGCTGCTGAACTGGACGCGCCAACACCTCGAATCGCGCGGCATCGAGGATGCTCGCCTCTGCGCGGAACTGCTGCTCGCCGACACGCTCGACTGCGAACGCATCATCCTCTACACACGGTTCGACGAGCAGCCGACCGACGGCCAACGATCGACCTTCCGAGAGATGGTCAAAGCCGCGGCCGACCACAAACCCATCGCCTACCTCATCGGCCGAAAGGAGTTCTACTCCCTGGGCTTCACGGTCACGCCCGACGTGCTGATTCCGCGACCGGAGACAGAGTTGCTCGTCGAATGCGCCGAAGCCTGGTGCGCCGCGCGAGCCGCTCGAGAAGTCTTCGATGTCCTGGATGTCGGGACGGGCAGCGGCTGCATTTCCATCACCATCGCCAAGCGGAACGAGGCCGTCCGTGCCGTCGCGACGGACATCTCAGCGGCGGCCGTGGCCGTGGCCCGAGGCAATGCCGAGCATCACGGCGTGGCGGATCGCATTCGCTTCTTCGAGGCCGACATGCTGCATCTGCCGGACGCAGCCCGCCCCGATGGCAAGGCCGACGGGCGATTCGACATCATCGTCTCCAACCCGCCCTACGTGGCCGAGCGCGACCGTGCCGAGCTGCCCGCCAACGTTCGCGACTATGAGCCGGGCATCGCCCTGTTTTGCGGTGACGATGGCCTCGATGCCTACCGTCGCCTCGCCGACGACGCAACTGGCTACCTGAAACCCGACGGCCTATTGCTCGTCGAAGTCGGAGACGATCAGGCAGGCGATGTCGAGATGATTCTGACGCGCGAGCCGGACGTTCAACTCGAAAGCCGCCATCAAGACATGGCCGGGATCGAACGAGCCCTGGCGTTTACACTATCCCGATGACCGATCTTCGCACCGATTCGTTCGATCGCATCCTTCTGATCAAGCCGAGTTCGCCGGGCGACATCATCCACGCGCTGCCGGTCCTCCGCGGATTGCGCCGGCGGTTTCCCGACGCACATCTGGCTTGGCTCGTGGCGACGCCCTTTGCCAATCTGATCGAGGCCGACCCGGCGATCGATGAAGTGATCCCCTTCGACCGCAAACGGTTCGGCAAGATAGGCCGCAGCCTGGGGGCCACACGCGAGATCCTCGCATTTCTCGGAGGCTTGCAGCGGCGGCGGCATCAACTCGTGCTCGTCTCTCAGGGGCGTGTGCGGTATCCGCTCCTCTCTCCAATACG
>CAYYPB010000236.1:0-5062 GCA_964473405.1 uncultured Planctomycetaceae bacterium | reverse complement strand
CCAACCGCGCGCCGGCCTCGCGCCCGGGGGGGCGTGCGGCGCGGAGTGGCGCCCCCTCCCCGGGAGACTCCGCGCGGGCTGAAGCCCGCGGCTCTTCACTCGGCGGCGACGCAGCGCTGCCATTCTAGACCGCCGTGTTCTCCTCGTGCTTCTCGCGGAGCAGGGCCACCAATCGCTGGTCCGTCCGCAGCGGCGCGTCGGCGTCGGGCGGGCACTGGATAGAACCGTCGGTCTGTTCGATGCCGATGACCTGGGCGCCGAACTGCATGCGAAAATCGGTCTCGCGAAGTGAACGGCCCACAGCTTGGAGGGGCACGAACAGCCGCTGGACCTTGTGCTTTTGCTGCGGCACGAATCCAGCCAGCAACTCCTGCAATTGGCCTTCTTGTCCGATAGCCGCAAGACCGCGATGCTCTCTCATCGTGGACTGTTGCATCTTCTCGATCTGGCCGCGAACGGCCTTGAACACGCCCTCGCGGGTCAGTGTGCCGAGCCATCGCCGGTCGGAGCCACGAGCCACGACCGGCAGCACGCCGTCCCGTCCGTGGCGAAACTCGTTCAGAGCCTGATAGACGTTTTCATCGGGATGAAGGACGGTGTGCGGCTCCCGCATCATGTCTGCAGCGATGACCGCCTCGGCCAACGCCGGTTCATCCATGATCCGCTGGATTTCAGAACTGGAGATCAGACCCAGAAACCGCGACTCGCGGATCACCGCGAAGACGGGCCAAGTGCCGAACTGGATCTGCTTGACCAGTTCGGCAAAGGGCGTGTTCGGGGCGACGGTGATGGCTCGGTCGCGTTCGAGCAGTTCCTCGACCGTCCTGGATTGAAGCGTATGAACGATCAGATCGCCGGCGTGGGCCGGCGATTCAGCCGCGCCGCGAACCTGCTCGCGGCTCAGGCCCCAGCCGCGTCCTACCACATAGGCGCTGATGCAAACCAACATGGACGGCACGATCAGCCCGTAGCTGCCGGTCATCTCCGTGACCATGACGATGGCCGCCATCGGCGTCCGCATCGTCGCAGCCAGCACACCGCCCATGCCCACGGGAATAAGTGCTTCACGCAGCCCTTCCGGGAACGTACCAGGGTACACGGCCTCGCACAGGGCACCGAGGAACCCTCCGACGGCTCCACCGACAAACACGCTCGGGCCCAGCACGCCACCGGAACCGCCGCTGCCAACCGTCAGCCCGGTGGCGATGCACTTGACCAAGGCAACGCTCCCGAACATCGCGGCCCACCACCACCAGTTGATCGGGCCTCCGCTTGCGAAGAGATGACCGTCCATGGCGTTCTGGATGAAACGGTATTGTCCGTCCATCACCTGCGGAAGGAGGCATGCCAGCGCCCCGGTCGCGAGCCCGCCTACGGCCGGCGCGAACCATCGCGGAAGCCTGGACCATGGAAGCAACCGATCTTCAGCCGTTCTCATGCACAAGCTGAAGAAGATGCTGACGCCGCCGCACAGCAGCCCCAAGATCGCATAGGGCACGAGTTCGAGCGGCGAGGCAAAGGTCAGCGTGCTGGCCCCGTGCAGCATGTGTGCCCCGAACCCCCAAAACTCCATGAACGTTGAATAGCCCAGAACCGACGCGACGACCGAGGGTACGATCGCGTCGGCCTCGAACTCGGGCTCGCGATAGAGGATGCTCGTGGCGAACAGCGCGCCGCCGAGGGGGCATTGGAAGATCGCGCCGATGCCCGCACCACAGCCGGCCAGCAGGAGGATCCTCCGCTCCCGAGGCGTGACGCCGAAAACACGTCCCAGCGTCGAGCCGAAGGCCGCTCCAAGCGCGGCGATCGGGCCTTCGGGCCCTGCGGAGCCGCCGCAAGCGATGACCCACACGGCGGCCGCAGCCTTGGCCAATGGCGCTTTGGGGCGCAACTTCCCCAAGTCATGGTGGAAAGCACGGACCAGAACGTCGGTTCCGTGCCCTGTCGCGCGGGGACAGAGTACATGGATCAAGATGCCGGAGACCAAACCGCCGGCCGCCGGCAATAGAAGGACGCCCCAGTGAAAGCGGTAGACTTCCCCGGCGCCCAGGTGTGTGAATCGCCCGACTAGGAACTGGGATCCGACGTGAAGGCCCCATTCGAAGCCGGCGGCCGCGAGTCCCCCGAGGACTCCCGCCAGGGCGCCGAGAACGAGAAACCGTCCCCACTGGGGGACTCGCTTCGAGCGGCGCGATAGGACTCTATGGAGTATGCCGATCATGCGCCCTTGAATTCCCTCCCGTGACACTTGAGTGTCAGAACAGGGCATGGCGCGTGATGGACGATCCGTTCGGCCGTGCTGCCGAGCAGAATGTGCCGAGCGCCGGTCGTGCCGTGCGTCGCGACGATAATCAGGCCGATGTCATGCTCGTCGGCATACTCGCATATCTTCAGCCAGGGAATCCCCATGAGCGTTTCGCAAATGACGGCCGGATCATTGTCAAAGTACTCGGCGACGACCTCACTCAATCGCAACTGACCCGCTTCGAGCAGATCCTCCTGCGTAGCCCTGAGCCTGTTCGGCAACCAAGGCTCGATGTTCGGAGCAACCGTCGGAGCACACACGTGGATCATGTGGAGTTCGGCATTGAAAAGATCGCGGTATCCCCGAGCGTAGCGGCTGGCCTTCAGGGAGAGGTCGGAAAAGTCCGTCGGCCACAGGATTCTCTCCGGAGTTTTCATCTATTGACTCCTGGTGCGCCGAATTCCTTGCAATCCGGCCTATCGGTCCGGCGGGAGTCGGATCGTGCCACCCAGATTCCATAAACGCGGCGGTAATGGAACACTCGCTATTCCAAGGCCGCGAATCGGGCCAGATCCACCTCCCGACCTAACACGACGAGGATGTCTCCCTCGTGAAGCACATCACCGGCGGCGGGCATGAAGCGGTATTCTCCGGTCTTGCCAGTCTTGATCGCCAGCGCGAACAGCCGGTACGTGGATCGCAAAGTGGATTCCTTCAGCGATTTTCCCACGAGCGGCTTCGGCGTGACGTATTCCATGATTCGGTACTCTTCGGCGAACGGAAAATAATCCAGAAGATTCGGATGGGCCATACGACGGGCCGTCCGCTCGGCCGTTTCCAAGTCCGGGAAGATCGTCTCGTGCGCGCCCACTCGTTTCAAAATGTCGGCGTGATCCTCGCTGATCGCCGCGGCCAGGATCTTCTCGACGCCGATCTGGCTGAGGTGCAGCGTGCAAAGGATGCTCGCCTCCGTGTGATCGCCCAGGCACACGGCGACCTGGTCCACGTTGGACGTGACGCATGATTCCAAGACGTCCAGCCGCTTGGCGTCGGCGATCAACGCCCTCTGCACGTCGTCGCGCACCGCCGCGACGCGCGATTCACTCTCGTCCAAGACCAGGACTTCGCAGTTCTGCTCGATCAACTGCTTCGCCAAGTGTGTGCCGAACTGACCCAACCCTATCACGACCATCTGTCTCATTGAACGCCGCCTCAGCCGATCATCAGTCGTTCTTCCGGATATCGCACGTCAGCCGGTTGTTGCGGCATCACCATGAACGCCGCCGTCAACGGTCCCAGCCTGCCGACGTACATCGTGGCCATTATCCACAGCTTGCCGACGGCGGATAGCTCCGACGTCACGCCGGTCGACAGACCGACCGTCGCAAACGCCGACACCTGTTCGAACAGCAGGTCCGCGAAGCAGGCCCCTCCGTTCGACGATTCCGCGACCGCGAGGATCACGCATCCGATGGCATTCCACATGATCGCTAGCCCCGCGACGACTGCTGCCCGGGCCACGAGGTCATCGGGGAGGCGCCTGCTGAAGATCGCCACATCCTTGGCGGCTGTCAACCTGGAGCGAAAGTAGGCGAACCAGACGGCCAACGAGGTGGTCTTGACACCGCCGGCGCAGGAACCCGGCGAACCGCCCACAACCATCAGCCCGATGAGGATGATGAGAGACGCCATCGGTAGGTGCCCGATCTCGACCGTGTTGAATCCCGCCGTTCGCGCCGTCACGGACTGGAAAACGGCGTTACCCACGCACGAGGCCCAGCCGGGTTCGTCGTCCCCGAGTCCGAGGATCAGGAAGAGCACGGCCCCGCCGAGGATCAACATGCCGGATACGCCGATCACGACGCGGGAGTTCAGGCTCCACATGACGGGCCGGCGCGGGCGCCGAAGCAGCCTCCGTCGCGCGCGGCCCAGGGCTTCGAGCACGACTGTGTGGCCCAGCCCGCCCAGGATGATGAGCGCCATGATGACGACCATGACTACGCCGTGCGAACGGTAGAACGTGAGACTCTCGGATTGGAGCGAGAAGCCTGCGTTGCAGAACGCCGAAACCGCATGGAAGACCGCCGAGAACAGCGGTGCGGGTGCGGCCGCACTCTCCCGGAACGCCGAATAGAGGATGACGACGCCGACGAACTCGAGCGCGAGCGACATGGCGACGATGCGCCACAAGTGTCGCTTGAGCGCGCCGGCGGCCTGCTGCTGATAGAATGTATCGGAGAGGACGGCTTGCGTGCGGAACGACAGCCGCCTGCCCATCACCTGCGCGGCCAGCGCCGCGAAGGTCATGATGCCGAGCCCGCCTAGCTGAATCAAAACCAGCACGACGACCTGTCCGAACTGAGTGAAATCGCGGCCCGTGTCCACAACGATCAGACCGGTCACGCACACGGCCGAAGTCGCCGTGAAGGACGCATCGAGCACGCTCACCTGTCCGTCGACGTGGGCCACCGGCAGGGCCAGGAGGACCGAGCCTGTCAGGATGAGCAGGCCGAATGTCGCGGCCAGAGCCCACTCGGGGCGTCCAAGCAACTGCCCCATCATCTCGCGTAATCCGGTTAGCGAACTTCTCATGAGGGACCAGACTTCCTCGAAGCGGAGATAACGCCAGGTCACTTCGAATCCCACGTGTGCATGGCACCGCTGCGCCTGCACTAGAACGGCAACACGCCAAGTAATCAACCATCCGCATGACGTGTGGCCACAGAAAGCCCACATGGACGTGGTCAGCGTGCTGGAACAGTGTAAGCGCCCACCACAACCATTCTTGACCGGCCGGTTATTCTGGCTCGCGTGTTG
>CAYYPB010000235.1:0-5085 GCA_964473405.1 uncultured Planctomycetaceae bacterium | reverse complement strand
CTCGAACCGTTGACCTGCGGTTTACAAAACCGCTGCTCTACCAACTGAGCTACGGCGGCGACCCTATCCATCCTACGAGCCGAGGCGGCGACTGTCCAGATCGAGGGAACTCGGCGTGTCGGACCCGACAAGACTTCGGAGGCCCAATCCTCCGCCCAGCGGTGAGACCCCGGTCGGGCCACCGTCGACGCTCGATTCCACGACGGACCATCGAAACGCCAGCGACACCAAATCAGTCAAGCGCAACCGCATCCGGCGCAGAACTATGGAAGAAGTCGTCGCTGGCCGCGCTCGGAACGACGGCACACGAGCCGCAAAGCACGAACGCCAACCCCGTTCGTCGGATCACTCTGTTCGCCTTTCTCGCCGACACCGAGGCCTCGCCTCGCCCCCCGCCATGTGCAGATCGCCTCTCTTGTCCACCATGACATGTCAGCTTCCTCGGGCAGTGTTATCCTTCGATGGCCTCATTGGTGGATTCCCTCCGAGCCTCTTCGGAAATCGGCGTTCCGCACTCGGGGCAGATGCCACTGATGTTGCCGGTGAGGTCATAGCCGCAACAACCGCAGAGCGGTCTTCCTGCATTGTCGCGTTCCTCCCGCCCTTTCCGGATTCTACAGAGTACAAACGGGATTCCCGTCACCAGGGCCACCGGCGTAGCGAACGTCAGCGAGAACAGGATGCAGTATGGCGACCACACGGATTCCACTTTCGCATTGCTGAACACTGCGCCGAGAATAACCAGCACCAGATGGCAAGCCAGCAGCGCGACCGCAACGGCCACGATGTATCGCTTAATGACGTAGTGCGTGAGAACGGCGATACCGACACACACAGCCAAGTAGCACAGCATCGATGGTTGCAGGAGCATCAATACGCCTGTCTCGGAGTCTCGTCTTGAATGGACCTCAACACGTCAGTCCACGGCAAAACCCGGCGGCGAAGTCCGTCAAGCTACGTCCAGCATCACGGCTCAGTTCCCCTGCTTCTGGGCCCACGCCTTCAACCGCCGCCCCGCCTCCTCCAGTGTTTCTCGCCGTTTGCAGAAGCAGAAGCGGATCATGTCGTGGCCCAGACTTGGCGGGTTGTAGAAGCTGCTGCCGGGGACGCTGGCGACGCCCGCCTCGTTGACGAGGCGCAGGGCGAAGGCGGTGTCATCCTCGCCGTCGCGGCGGAAGCGGTCGATGTTGACCATGACGTAATAGGCACCCTCGGGCGCGACGCCCTCGAAGCCTGCTCCGCGCAGGGCCGTGGTCATCACGTCGCGACGTTCGGTGTAGTCAGCGGTGAGCCCTTCGTAGAATGCCGGCGGCATGCGAAGGGCAGCCGCCCCGGCGATCTGCATGGGATGCGGGGCGCCGACCGTGAGAAAGTCATGGACCTTGCGGATGGCGGCCGTGATCTCCGGCGAGGCGACGGCCCACGCTACGCGCCAGCCGGTGACACTGTAGGTCTTCGACAGGCCGCTGATCGTGATGGTCCGATCGGCCATGCCGGGGATCGTGGCGGGGGAAATGTGTTGACGACCGTCGTAGAGGATGTGTTCGTAGATCTCGTCGTTGAACGCCAGAACGTCATACCGATCGCACAACTCGGCGATCATCTCCAGATCCGGCCGCGAATAGACCTTGCCGCAGGGATTGTGCGGCGTGTTGATGATGATGCCGCGCGTCTTGTCGTTGAAGGCCCCGGCGAGTTCGTCCGGGTCGAACTGAAAGCCGTCGTTCGGCGTCTGGTGAAGCGTGACGTAACGCGGCGTCGCGCCGCAGAGGATCGTGTCGGCCCCATAATTCTCGTAGAACGGCGAGGTAATGATGACCTCATCGCCGGGATCGATCGTGGCCAGAAGCGAGGAGATCATCGCCTCGGTTGTGCCGCAGCAGATCGTGACCTGCGCGTTCGGATCGATCTCCATGCCTTGAAACCATCGCAGCTTCTCGGCGACTGCCTCAACCATCGCCGGAGCCCCCCACGTCCGGGCATACTGGTTGTACCCGTCGCGGATGGCCTGGATCGCGGCCTCGCTGATCTCCGGCGGCGTGGGGAAGTCAGGAAATCCCTGAGCGAGGTTGATGCCTCCCTCGGCTAAGCAGACTTGCGTCATGCGACGAATCACGGATTCCTCGAAGCGTTCGGCCTTGGCGGAGATGAAGCGGCGAGCGGGCTGTAACATCCCAGGGAGTATAGGGCAAGCGAGACCTTCCGGGCAGCATCGGATTGTCCGCGCGAAGAAGAGCCGCGGGCTTCAGCCCGCGCGGAGCCTCCATGCGAGGGAACGCCATGCGGCGCTGTTCGGCCGCGTCCCGGCGCGCCGGGAGGGCCTGCGGCTCATCGGGTCGCGCTGAAGTCCGCGGCTATTCTTTGCTCTCCTCGCCCTGCCAGGATCGACCGAAGTAGACTACAATAGGGCTTGTTTGGTCAGTCCGAGAAGCCCCGGAGGAGCCCCCTGTGCCCGATTCGTTCCTGGCGCATCTGAAAAACCGCATCCTCGTCGTCGATGGCGCGATGGGGACAGGCGTACACGCACGCGATCTGTCCCTCGAAGACGACTATCAAGGCCACGAGAACTGCGCAGAGATACTGGTCGACACGCGGCCTGACGTGATCGAGGAGATTCACGCATCCTTCCTCAGCGTCGGGGCCGACTGCATCGAGACCGACACGTTTGGCGGCAGCAAACTCACGCTGGCCGAGTTCGGCCTTGAAGGCCGCACGCACGAGTTGAACGAGAAGGCCGCCGCGCTCGCCCGCCGCTGCGCCGATCGGTTCAGCACGGCCACCAAGCCGAGATTCGTATTCGGCTCGATGGGCCCCGGAACAAAGCTGCCATCGCTCGGCCACGCCACGTTTGACGACATCGAAGAAAGCTACGCCGAGCAGGCCCGCGGTCTCCTCGAGGGCGGCTGCGACGCGATCGTCATAGAAACCTGCCAGGACATTCTCCAGGCCAAGGCGGCTATTTGCGGCGCGACACGCGCGATGAACGCCACCTCTCGTGACGTACCGCTCATCGTCACGATCACGATGGAAGTCACGGGCACGATGCTCGTCGGGACCGAGATCGCCGCCGCCCTGACGGCTCTCGAAGCCTACCCGCAGGTCAAGGTCATCGGGCTCAACTGCGCCACGGGCCCGCACGAGATGTCAGAGCATGTGCGCCACTTGAGCCGGCACTGCAATCGACACCTGGCCGTGCTGCCCAACGCGGGGCTCCCCCAGATCATCCACGGCAAGGCCCACTACGCCTTGACACCGGCCGAACTGGCCAAGTGGCTCAAGGAGTTCGTCGTCGCCGATGGTGTGAACTTGGTCGGCGGCTGCTGCGGCACAACGCCCGAACACATCGCCGCGATCGCTGATGCCGTCGACGGCCTGAAGCCCATGCGCCGGACGGTCCAGCGCCAGCCGGCCGTGTCCAGCCTGTACCACTCGGTCGAGCTCAAGCAGGACAGCAGCTTCCTCATCGTCGGCGAACGGAGCAACACCAACGGCAGCCGGAAGTTCAAGCGACTGCTCAAGAAGGACGACCTCGACGGCCTCGTCGAGATGGGGCGAGAGCAAGTCAAGGAAGGCTCGCACGTCCTCGACCTCTGCGTCGACTTCGTCGGCAGAGACGGTGCGGCCGACATGCAGCGCGTCGCCGCGCGGTTCGCCCAGGACGTGACCGCCCCACTGATGCTGGACTCGACCGAAGCCGAGGTGATCGAGGCCGGGCTGAAGCTGGCCGGCGGCAGGTGCATCGTCAACTCCGTCAATCTCGAAGACGGTGAGGACAAGCTCCAGGCGATCTGCCCCTTGCTGAAGAAGTACGCGGCGGCCGTCGTGGCGCTGACCATCGACGAAGACCCCGAAGAGGCGATGGCCAAGACCGCCGATCGCAAGATCGCCATCGCCACGCGGCTGCACGACCTGCTCACCGCGAAGTACGACATTAACCCGAGTGACATCCTGTTCGACTGCCTCACGTTCCCGATCACGACCGGCACCGAGGCCGATCGTCGCCTCGCCCTTGAGACGCTCGGCGGCATCGAACGCATCATGAAGGCCTTCCCAGATTGCGGCACGATCCTCGGCCTATCCAACGTCAGCTTCGGGCTCGCTCCGGCCGCCCGCGTCGTGCTCAACTCGGTGTTTCTCTCGGAGGCACTGGACCGGGGTTTGACCGCGGCCATCGTCCACGCGAGCAAGATTCTGCCGCGCAACAAGATCAGCGAATCGCGGTGGGACGCCGCCTTGGATCTGATCCACGACCGCCGCCGCGAGGACCACGACCCGCTGACGCACTTCATCTCGCTGTTCACCGACGACGACGTCGAGCGGGACAAGGAGCCGAACGTCGATCTGCCCGTCGGCGAACGCTTGACACGTCGCATCATCGACGGCCGTCGAGTGGGCATCGACGCGGACCTGGAAGAAGCGATGCGGCACAACACGCCATTGGAGATCGTCAACACATTCCTGCTCGACGGCATGAAGGTCGTCGGCGAGTTGTTCGGCTCGGGGAAGATGCAATTGCCGTTCGTATTGTCCTCGGCCGAGACGATGAAGACCGCCGTAGCCTACCTCGAACCGCACATGCGCCGCATCGAGGACCACGCCACGCGCGGCACGATGGTTCTGGCCACGGTCAGGGGCGACGTCCACGACATCGGCAAGAACCTCGTCGATATCATCCTCAGCAACAACGGCTTCACCGTGCATAACCTCGGCATCAAGCAGCCCATCGGCAACGTCATCGAGGCCGTCCGTAAGTACGACGCCGACGCGATCGGCCTATCGGGACTGCTGGTGAAATCGACGCTCGTCATGCGCGACGATCTTAAGACGCTCAACGAGTCCGGCGTGCGCGTCCCCGTGATCCTCGGTGGCGCGGCACTCACGCGGCCGTTCGTCCGGGACGATCTGGGGCCGATCTACAATGGCGAACTGGCCTACGCCAAGGACGCGTTCGAAGGTCTCGACCTGATGAACAAGCTCGCCGACGGTCAGCCCTGGGCCGAAGCGCCGGTCGTCAAGCCGCGCAAGGCCGTCGCCGCCGCAGCATCGACCGCCGACATCCCGGCTCGTAGCGACGTCGCGATCGAC
>CAYYPB010000234.1:0-5097 GCA_964473405.1 uncultured Planctomycetaceae bacterium | reverse complement strand
ACCCGTCGCTTGCGCTCAGGGCTCGGATTCTCACCGCCGAAACTGTCATGGACCCCGGCCGATGCACAGGGTGATCGCAAGAATGCTGCGGTGTATCATCCCTGTCGAGCGGGTCATCAGAGCCCTGAGCGTCAGCGACGGGGTTCCGCAACCGCTCGCCGACGGCCAAACCCGTCGCTGGCGCTCTGGGCTCTGATTCTCGCCGCCGAAACTATCATGGCCCCGGGATAGGACTTCCGCACCTGATCGTGGGGAAAGTCATGCTTGCGTTTGCCTTGGGACGATGCAGGCTGCCAGGCAGCCCGTGGCACCCAATCGGCCCGCCAGGAACGTCGACGAGCCGGGATGGTTCGACCTTGCGGCCGCTATCGCTTCCTGGAGGGGGTGACCTTGCTCCGCTGCAAGGCCGTCAAGAGACCGTCGAGCCGCCGCTGCAACTGGCGAAACAACTCGTCGACGGGTTTTTTCAATGCGGCGATTCGCTGTCTGCGGACCTTCTTGTCGGAGATGTTCTGCACCTCGGCCAGACGCGGCCGAGTGGACCGTTCGATCTGATCGGCGCGAAATGTCATGTCGCGGAGGATTGAACAGGCCGCGTGCCGCTGCGCCATCGTCAGGTCGTGCCGCTGAATGAAATCGTGGACGTAGCGCTCCCACTGGTTCAAGGGCCTAGCTTGGGGTTGGCGCGCCGGCTTGGGACGTCGCGCCTTTTTGGGCTTGACCACTTTCTTACTCGGCTTGGCCGCTTTCTTACGGGGCGGTTCCTTCTTCGCCGGAGGTTTGGCCTTCGCCGGCGGTCGGGGCTTGGCTGCCCGTTCCTTCTGAGCGGGCGGCTTCGCTTTGGGCCTTGCCTTGGGGCGAACGCGCGGCTTCGACGGCCGTTTCTTCACTTCGCCTCCCTTGGCCTGTTTTCCGCCCGGACCGACCATCAAGCCCGAGAGCAGGCCGCGCGACCGGATGCTCTGTGACACTAGCTTGCCCCGCCGGTGCCAATCTTTATGGGCCTTGACAACGACGTCGTAATCGAGAACCGCTTCGAACTCCTCTGTATGGTCGGAGAAGCGATGCGGGTGCCGGCGCTCGAAGCCGCGAATCTCCTTCTGGATCGCGGAGAACTCCGGATCCTTCAGCAAGCGGCGATAGACCTCTGACACGCCGGACTCGAGTTCCCCAGGCTTGGCGAGCTTCCCACAAATGGCCGCACGGGCCGTCAGCAGCTTGCTAAGCTTCTCCACACCTTTGCCGTTGTTCCACCGCGCGTCTTGGATATCGTAAACCACGGCCTCGACCGCAGCCGTCGACCACTCGTCCAGCGCGTACATCTGCCGCGCGACTTCCACCATGTCCTGGGTTTCGATCTTGCGGAAAGTCTCGGCGTCCGCCGAGAACAACGCGTACTGAGACGCACCCTTGGCGCGCGGCCTGGCGTATTTGCGGTTCTTCTCGGAGGACTTGGTCTTGCCACCGGGGCCCCCAAGCGCGGGCTGCGGCGCAGCGAGCCCGAAGCTCAACGCCATCGCGAACACCACCGTCAACCTGCCAAGCATCATGACGTCACCCCAGTAGCGGGCAGACACCGCCCCCGCCGACGCATGGCCGGCTCCACGGTCCGCCTGCCCCCCTATCATAACCGACGAGCCGAGCCAGACTCAACCGCCATCTGGAGCCGCACGGCAGAGGCTCGAGGCCGCCCCACGGACCCCTCGACGCCACGCTTCCTATCGGGCGTTGTTCCACTTGGATGCTGTGGCACAGGCGTCCCGCCTGTGGATCCACCGGCTCTGGCGCCGGTGCCACAGTCCTCATGGAGACGCGGGGCCATCCTCAACCGCCCTTCGCT
The DNA here is from genome assembly GCA_964473405.1 of uncultured Planctomycetaceae bacterium. Classification (GTDB taxonomy): domain Bacteria; phylum Planctomycetota; class Phycisphaerae; order UBA1845; family UTPLA1; genus CAYYPB01. The sequence continues at coordinate 3,257 of CAYYPB010000234.1, read as the reverse complement.
GGAACGATCTCATACACGCGATTGTTCCAGTTCAGAATGACTCGCTCGCCCTGTGCTAGGTACGGCCCCGCCTCGGCATTGCCGGCCAGGAAGTCGTAGTAGGCCTTGCTGAAGGCCACGAGCTTGATCGTCTCGGCCTTGCCATCGTAAGCGGCGTCGACCCAGCTGCCGTCCTCGATGTAGAACGTACGCGACCCGATCGTATTGATGAGATTCTGTCCGCGTGCATCGCAGTTGAAGAACCCGATCGAGGACTGGAGCTTGGTCGCTACCATCGGCTTCGCCCCCTTGAAAGCGGTGTTGCCCCGCGAACCGGCCACCGAACTCGGCCCCGTGCTCGCAGTCTGCTCTGCCAGCGCGTCATCCATCTCCTCGTCCTTGCGCGTCCAGTTGCCGGAGAGGGACGTGGGCATCGGCCGAACCCCGATCGCGCGGCGTCCCTCTCGCCGAGCCAACCGCTCGTCTTCCTGCACGAGGAAACTCGTGTACGGCGTCAGAATGCCGTACCGCTTGCTCAGACGGATAACTTCATTCTTGAGTTCCTTGTTCTCGCCGCGCAGGCGGAGCTCGTCCAATAGGAAACCGATCTTCCGCATCGCCCAGACACGCGGGAGGAAGCTGTGCTGCCGGTCGTCCGTCGGGAAGGCCGCTTCGAACGTGTAGCCGCGGGCCTCGCCACGGCACGCGCCGGTGAGCTCGATCTTGGCCGACTCCGCGGCCGGGCCGCTGTAGCGACCCACGACCACGAGTTCGGAGCCCTTGAACAAGTCCGGCAGCCGCCTTGGATAGGTGTCGTGGACCTCGACGCCGTTGAACGCGAGCTTCAGATTCGCCAGCACCGGATTCGCCAGTTTCGTGTAGAACGCCGAGATCTTCAGTTCCAGGTTCTCCGTCGGCGTCACGTACTCACGGGCCCCGCCGTTGTCGTCCGACAGGCGGTCGAGCAGCTTCGTGTTCACCTGGAATCCGACGCCGAGCGAAAAGACGCGAGCCTCTTTGCCGGGGTTTGCCGCGCTGACGCTCTTGATAATCTCCGCCGGCTCCGTCACGCCGACCGTCGGCTCGCCATCCGTGATGAACACGACGAAGTAGGGGGTGTTCATCCACGCGGCCGGGTTGCCGCCCGGTTTACGGCACACCGTTCGTGGGTTCAGCGCCAGTGCCCGGCGCAGCGCGCTGTCGATGTCCGTCCCCCCAATCGCCTTCAGCCCGTCTACGAAGGTCTTGGCGGCCGCGATCGTCTGCCCATCCGCCTTGCTCCAGCCCTCGCGGAACGGTCGAACCTCGGTCGAGAACGCCATGACGCTGAAACGATCCTCGCTGCCGAGATTCCCGATGCAGAACTTCAGGGCCTTCTTGGCCTGCGCGATCTTGTCGGACTCCGCCATGCTGCCCGACGTGTCGAGTACGAAGCAGATGTTCTTCGGCAAAACGGCCTCTTCGACGCCGCCCATCCGTGGCGTGATCCGAGCCATGAAGAAGCCCTCGGCCCCGCCCGCGCGGAACGGCAACAGCGACAAGCCGAACGCCCCGTCGCCGAACTTCGTGAACAGTTGAAAGTCGTTCTCGGGCTGCAAGCGCGTTTTCTCGAGGCCGACAACGATCTCGCGATCGCTCCGTCGGTCGATGCTGCACGCGTGCGATGGGCTGAAGACGCTCGCAATCGGCCGCTGGCTGCGAACGACGACCCGCAGAGAGAACCGCTCGATCGGCTGGAATTGACACGCGCCTGAACTCAACGGGAAGTGATAGCCCGCCAGCCCCGCATCGACGACGCGCGGCTCGCTGTATCGCAGTTTGATTCGGCACTCGCCGCCCGGCGGGATCGGAAAGACCCTGGCCTGGATCAGTCCGCGACCGGCGAATTGCAGCAGCCCCGGGTCGCGCATCTTGGAGACGACCGACTCATAAACCTGTCGGGCCCGGTCGGCGTCCAGCATCTCGCCCGTGACTTCCTTGCCGTTCATCCACATCGTGAAGGTGTGGACGCCGGCATTCTCGGCGATCGGGAACAGGTAGGTGCCCTCGGAAGGCCCTCGGCTCTCGTTGATGAACACTTGCTCGATCATCGTCTCGGACACGCCGTCGTTGATCTCGATATCCAGCCGCTGGCTCTTCACGCGGAAGGGCATCCACGACTGAATGGGGCGGCGAATCTTCGGCGTCTGAGAGGGCCCGTTTACCTGGACAGGGCTGATGATCAGCCCGTTGGCCAGCAGATCGGCGGCAGATGCCGGCAGGACGACCAACACGGCAGCAACGACAGGGGCGATTCGGCGAGCGTTCATTCGCATCAGCATGGGACACCTCATGGAATCTCGAAGGCCAATGGGCACCGCGCAGTCGTGCGGCACAACGAAATTGTGGCACAGGCGTCCCGCCTGTGGGTCCACCGGCTCTGGCGCCGGTGCCACAGTTTCGATCACTCCTTTGGACGCAGCCGGGGGTCCGTCGGTTCCGACCGATCTCGAGATGACTCGGACGTGACTCGACAGGCGGCCGTCAGCCATCAGCTATCAGCCGTCAGCAAGGCGTTGCGGAACCCATGCCCAGGCGATAGCCGATAGCTGATCGCTGATAGCTGATGGCTGACACGCTGTCCCGTGCCTGATCCTCTCAGACGCGTTAGAATCGCAAGCGTCGCCAGACATCGTCCGCATCGCCGCACACGAGGAGTCCGCCATGCCGTTGGATTTGAGGCCCGAGGAAATCCGAGTCTTGGGCGTGATGATCGAGAAATCGCTCTCGCAGCCCCAGTACTACCCCATGACGCTCAACGCCATCGTCCAGGCCTGTAACCAGAAGTCGAACCGCCTTCCCGTCACGGAGTACGACGAGAGTACGGTCGGAGACGCGGTCGCATCGCTCCGGCGACGCCAACTCGCCGACCAGGCCGAGCCTGGGCCCAACGAGCGATCCTACAAATTCAGGCACCGCATCGAAGACCAGTTCGACTGGAATGCCGCCCAAAGGGCCATTGTTTCCGAACTGCTCCTCCGCGGGCCGCAGACGGTCAGCGAATTGCGCGGGCGAGCCTCCCGCATGACGCACCTCGGTTCGACGGATTATGCGCGCGAGCTATTGACCGAGTTGGAAACCGGCGAGTCGCCGATCGTGGTCGAGATGGAAAGAGACGCGGGCGGATCGGTCCGACGGTTCGTGCGTCGACCAAAGCCGAGGGGATTCTCGTCGACGGGAGGGTCGACGAGCGAATCCCGCGCGCCTCGGCGGACCCGAGGCTCCGCTACCGGGGGCAA
>CAYYPB010000233.1:0-5099 GCA_964473405.1 uncultured Planctomycetaceae bacterium | reverse complement strand
ACCCCCCCGCCCCCTCCCCCACCCCCACGCCCCCCTTCATATCTACTCCCCCCCCGACCCACGGAAGATACACATTGAACCACGCGTCGCTTCGGAGAGAGAACCCGATAGCCACACGGTCCACCTTGTCCTATAATAGCCGTTGCTTGTCTGGTTGCAAGGAAATACTCCGCCGGCCCACGAACCTCGAGGGAATGACAGATGCTGCTGCGATTCTGCATATTGGCCGCGCTCGGTATCGAGCTCCTCCTATCGCCTGGCCCAACACACGCCTCCGCACAAGACCCCAAGCCCCCCCAGAAGGATGTCAAGACCCAGCCTGCAACCGCTGAGCCAACTCGGCCCACGCCGGCCTCCACGACAAAACAACTCCGGAGCCCCGCAGCGCGTCGACGCACGCCGGCGGCGGTCATTCGAGAGCCCTCCCAGGGCAGGCCGATCTTCATCACGCCGGGCGAGACATTCTCGTTCGTGATGAGCCTGCCCGCCGAGTTCAAGGGCGACATCGGTTTCATCCTCCAGCACGCACTCGAGCCGAGCATCCGAATCCCACTCAAGCCGACGACCCCGCCTTCCTATTTCAACGAAGAATACTGCATGCTCGTCCTCCAAGTCGGCACGACGGTCAAGCCCGGCCTGTACGACCTGGAGGTTCGCACCGAATCCGGCGCCTACCGTTCGCCGCATAGCATCAAGGTACTCGACACCTTCAAGTCCAAGTTCCGCTTCGTCCACCTGTCCAACATGAACGTGGGCGACCTGACCGCCCCGGATTTCGACGAGATGCTCCCGAGGGAGATCAACCTACTCGCGCCCGAGTTCATCATTGCCACGGGCGACTATACCGAATGGTCCCGAGCCAAAGACGACGCCGCAAGCTGGCAGCGCGTCCTGGCATTCTTCGAGAAGTTCAGCGCTCCGGTCTATATGCTCTGCGGCCTGCAAGACCACGAGGCCAGCTTCACCGATTTCGTCGCCAGCCGCCCCATCGGCACGATCGACTACGGCGATTACCACGCCCTTCTGCTCCTGGACCATCCCGGCAACCCGATCGACCAGGATTACTCGCAGATCCAGTGGATCGACGCCGACCTCAAGCGCAACCGCGACAAACGCATCAACTTCATCGCCACCAACAGCGACGAGATGGGCCTGCTCGATGTCTGGCGGCAGCGAGGCAACATCGAACGGTACGTCAAGGACCACCACATCCGCATGATGCTCGTCGGAGGCTCCACCGACTGGGACTTCAAGGAACTCGCCGACAAGCTCCGCGGCCTCGACGACTTCCACTATGTCCGAACGCATCAGGCCAGCACATCCCTGCGAGACCGCGCCACCGGCTTCAGCCACTTTCGAGTCATCGAGGTCGACGGCGACGCCCTGGCCTACGTCTATCCCAACGACTCGGCCGCCGAGCGACTCCAGCACTCGATTCCCACGGGCCGGCTTCGGGCGTTCTTCGACGCACCGAACAACGGCAAGTCTCGCCGCGTTGGCGTCACTGTACTGAACGCCCTCAACCAGCGATTCGACGGAGCCCGAGTCTGGCTCCGCGTCGCCAAGAATGGCCAAACGCAGCCGAGCGTTGCCCCCGGCAAGCTCCTTCGCGTCCTCGATGCCGGCAAGCACTGGGCCTGCGAGGTGGCCTTCGACCTGCCCGAGAAGGGCGCCGTCAAGATCATGGCCGCCAGCGATCCGGAGGGCATCCCCCCGCCGCAACCGGTCGTTGCGGCTCTCTCCGGCCCGCGAGACTGGATCTTCGCCGCCAAGGCCACTGACTTCGGCATGCGCTACTTCGACTGCGACGCGGAGGTCGCGCTGGTACTCACCAACGCCGGCGCTTCGCCGCGGAAAGTGTGGCCCGTCGTTCGCATCAACGGATCCCAGGTGCATCTGGACAGGTCCGTCGCCCCGCGACTCCCTCTGACGCTGCAAGCGGGCCAAACGCTGTCCATCCCGCTCGCCTTGAGCCTGCGCCGCGTCAGCCCCGGGCCGCACACGGTTCAGATTCACTTCCTGGAAGACTCGCTCAGTCGATTGCAGATGTTCGATGTGACGCTCGCCCACGAGGGCATCGCGTCGAGCGGCGATTCCGACGCACCCTGACGCCCAGCTCGTATGGGCTGGACCGCGCGCGGCGATCCCTTGGGTGACGGTCGCCGCGAGGGCAGGCATGGAGGCCGGGCATGACACTTCGACCATCGGAACTGCGGCCCCACGCCCGGTCGCGCAGGCGATGGCGAGTCCTCGGACGTTGGCTCTTCACCCTTACCGTCTCAGTGGCCATCGTCGGCATCTTCGCCCTGCGCGGCTTCGATCGTGATGCCGACTCCGCCGCCAAACCGCTCACACCCCTGTCTGCCCAATCCTCCGAAGCCCTGATCGGTGCCTTGCGCGACGATGCCGTGCAGTTCGTCCCTATGCTCGTCGATCACATCAAGCAGCACGGGCACTTGACGGTCACCGTTCATGTCGCGCTGTTCGACGGACGCAGCAGCCCGTCCGCTCGACGATTCGGCGATGGCACGCTACCGAAACGCAATCTCTACTGGGGAGCCTACTACGGCATCGAAACGCATTTCGCCAACGCAGCCGGCTGGCGACGAGCCTACACCGACGACGGTGACGGCGGACACATCGTTCGCCGCGTCGTGTTCCATCGCCGGGCCGCCGCATCGCCCGCTTGGCAGGCCCTCGGCGTCGACGAACCGTTCGACGTCTATGTGCTGGCAAACGCCTGGCCGAGTTCGCGCATCGTCGAAGCCACCGAGCAACCCATCCGCGATGCAATCTGCGGCGAGCCCGTCACACTCGCCATCGACGGCCGGTCCGTGGCCTTCGCCGGCGGCAGCCAGATCGTCGGATATGTGGGGCAGAACCACCTGCTCGAAGAGCATTGGGACGTTTTCGCCAGACTCGGCGATTGCCAACCCTCACGACAAACGGGCGTCTTCTTCGCGAGCCCCCGCAGCGCCGTCGTCTTGCATCGGGAGATCGTCGATCGCGGGCTCTACCCCGTACTGTTCGCGAGAACGACCGTCATGCCCGAAGCCTACCTGACCGACGGCCTGCTCAAGGCCCTGCTGGCCGGCACATTGGACGACGGCTTCCTGACCGCCACCGCCGCCGAATACACACGCTATCAAAAGAGCATCACGCCCGAGCAGGCCGCGCGAATGTTCGTGCGGTGAGCGGCGGACCGGCAACAGCCCAGTACATCGTCACACTTACTTCTGCGGGTTCATCGCTCGATGGCAATCTGTGGCACAGGCGTCCCGCCTGTGGTTCCACCGGCGGGACGCCGGTGCCACAGAAACGTTGGAGCCCAGTCAACCCGCAGCTTGGTGTGTGGCGATGCACGAGTCGTCGGCTCCCGACCTGATCAATCCGCCGAGCGGTTCCTCAGATTCAGGATCAACTCGATCTCGCCGACGTTTCGGTCGAGTTCCTGGGCGATCTCTATCGCCTTGCGGCCTTCGTCCGCCAACTCGCAGATGCGTTGGTTGGGGCCGTCTTCGGAGGCGGTGCGAGATTCGGCGCGCGAAGGCTCGAGAGCCGTGGGCGCGTCGTCCTCGTCGCCGATCGTGATGTCCAGACTCTCGAGCGTCAGGTCGTCGCCGCCACCGCCCGACGACGCGGCCGTCTCGTCCAAGACGGCTTTCAACTCCGTCTTGGCCGAGCGAATCAAGACGCGCAAGGCGCTGATCCGCCGGTCGGCATCGGCCATCGTCTGTTCGAGCTTGGCATACCGCGTGTCGATCTGCCCGTTGATCTGACGAGCCAACTCGTTCAACTCGACGAGCAGACGTTCCATATCACGCTTGACAGCCGCACTCTTGTTCGTGGCCGTGTCGATTTCGCGTTGGTACTGCTTGGGCGAGGCCCCCATCGTACGTCGCCGGTAGCGCCGCAGCAGAAGAAACGTGATGATCATCACAGCGGCCGCCAGCGCGAGTGCCTGCTGGGAACTCATCTCCCCCGCCTCGGTCAAGCTGTATGCGATCGCCTCGGAAACCATCCGCATCACCGTTCGCCGCGCCACACTCGACGGGCCTCGTCCATCACCGCGCGGAGCGAAACGCCGTGCTTCGTCGCCGCAGCCGCGCAATCATCATACTCGGGGGCGACGCGGATGACATCGCCGTCTTGAAGCCCCAGCTTGATCCCGATGTCGCCGAAGGCCGTCGTGACCGTTTCGACCCGTCGCTGAAGCTTGGACCGCGACTGGACCTGACGGCGAATGCCGAACGTGGTCGTCTCGGCGAAGAGGACGCGCTCGCAGTCCGCCTGCTTATCAAGCGGCGCGAGTACGGACAGCAGCACGCCGGGGCGATTCTTCTTCATCGCGATCGGCGTCGTGAACACATCGAACGCCCCGGCGGCAAAAAGCCGCTCGCTGGCGTGACCGATCTGCTCACCCGTGGCGTCGTCCAGATTCGTTTCCAGCAGCACGACTTGGTCTTCCAGCTCACCATCACCCAACGCGTCGCCGAGGATCACGCGAAGCACATTGGGCCGCGTCTTGCCCTCGCGCGTGCCCGCACCATAGCCGGTGCGTTCCATGCACATCGATGGCAGCGGACCAAACCCGTCGGCCAGCGTCGTGAGGATCGCGGCGCCCGTCGGCGTGGTCAGTTCGCCCGGCTCGTCGCAGGCGGCCAACGGCACGCCCATCAGGATCTCGGCCGTCGCCGGAGCGGGAACCGGCATGATGCCGTGATCGCACTTCACCGTGCCGCTGCCTGTCGGGATGGGCGAGCAGACGATCCGCTCGATGCCCAGCCGTTCGATCCCCGCCACGGCCCCAACGATGTCCACGATGGCATCCACGGCCCCGACCTCGTGGAAATGGACCTTCTCGATCGTCGTGCCGTGTACCTTGGCCTCGGCCTCGGCCAGGCGGGTGAAGACTCGGCAAGACCGCTCTTTGACACGCAGCGGCAAATCAGCCGCGGCGATGATGAGGTCGGTGATGTGGTGCAGATGCCGGTGGGGTTGGTCCGCCGTGACGCGAACGTCGAACCGAGTCGCGGCGGCGCACTGCTTGCGGGCCGCGCGCATGTCCACATCGGCGCCATCACGCCGCAGCCATGAGA
>CAYYPB010000232.1:0-5135 GCA_964473405.1 uncultured Planctomycetaceae bacterium | reverse complement strand
TCGATAACACTACACACGCAGCACAACCGGATGCGCGAGTTGACAAAGATCCCGCGCGTCGTCGAGAAGAAGATCCCCGGCGCTCCACATGAGGTTTTGCTCGTTCTCGACGCGACGATCGGGCAGAACGCCGTTCAGCAGGCCCGACACTTCAGCGAACACGTCAACGTATCGGGCATCATCCTCGCCAAGCTCGACGGCTCGGCCAAGGGCGGCATCGTCGTGGGCATCCGCGACCAACTGGATGTGCCTGTCAAGTTCGTGGGGTTGGGCGAACAGATCGACGATATCGAGCCATTCGATCCCGAGTTGTTCGTCGAGGCGTTGTTCGCGGAATAGCCTCCTCTCACCGACCGTCCATCCTCGATTCGCCAAACGGCAAGCCGTTGGGGGGCTGTGTTCGCGCCGTTGAGACATCGCTCATCGGTCGACCGGAGCCTGGCCGATACATCCCCTTGAATACGGAGCACTTGGACAGGATCATGATCGCACTGTGCCATCGCATCGCGGACAGGGCTCGCTGGGAGTTGAAGGAGTGGCGGACGCCGTCGCGCGCGTCGTTCCTCCAAAAGGAACTCGACCGCGCGCTGCTGGACCAGGTTCGCTGGCTCGCCGACGAACGCGTACTCGATGTGGGCTGCGCGCATGGCGTCTATATGGACGCCCTGCGTCGGCGTGGCGCGAACGTCACCGGCATCGACATTTCCATCGCTTCGCTCAACAGGGCGAAGGCCGCCGGCGGGAGCATCCTGGCGGCGTCGGGCGACGCACTTCCGTTTGCCGACGGCTCCTTCGACACGATCCTCTGCCACAAGGCGTTGTTTCTGTTCGAGTCGCCGCATCGCCTTATCGCGGAGTTCCGGCGCGTGCTGCGGCTCGACGGGCGGGTTGTCTTCAGCGGATCCAACACGCGCTCGCCCTACGGCATGGCGCAGGCCGCGGCCATCCGCATGACGCGCAGTGCGAACTGGGCCACGGCGAACCAGCTCTCGGTCAAGCAGTAGATATCGGCATTCGCCAAACACGACATGCCGACGCGAGCGATCTACTCATGCAACCTCGTTTGGCCGCTGGTGTTCCGCCTTTGCGATCGGTGGATCATCCCCAACGAATGGATGCGGCGATACAGCCGCTGGGTTCGCCGCGTCAGCCGAACGCCGCTCGTGACTGAACGACCGCTGGGTGTTGCTCAGGACTATGTTGTCGAGGTTGTCAAGGCAACGCGCGGTCAGAACGCGAGCGGTTGATCCGCCAAACGGCGAAGCCCATGACACGACCCAAGTGCTAAGTCACACGCCCATCGAGATATCGACATTTACCCATCCCCTGGGCGTTCGCCTGCCAGGAGTTCGACCAACAGACCGATGGTCTGCTCGACGTTGGCCGGCTTGGCGTGGCCGGGGATGTTCAACGGGTTGATGAAGGCGAACCCGATGGCGGAGTGAATGAGCTGCCAGGCGAGGCCATCGGCCGAAACGTCTCGGCGAACCTGATGCCGGCGTTGAGCGCGTCGAATAACCCCGGTGAGGAACTTCGCGTACTGCTGATAGTGTTCCAACAGAGCGGCCTGGACTCGCGGGTCGTTGATCTCCGACTGTGCCATGAAGATGACGCGATAGAGTTGGGCCGTTCGCGGATCGACCGTGGCGGGATTGAGACGAAACAGTGCCCGAAGCTGATCCATGGGCGACCGCAACGGCGCGATCGCCTTACGCCACGACCTGATGACCTCGTTGCCGACTTCTTCGACGAGCGCGACGAACAGCTCCTGCTTGCTGGCGAAGTGTTGATAGAGGACCGGCTCGGAAACCTCGGCCGACTTGGCGAGCGCGGCGGTGGTCGCGCCTTTGTATCCGTGTTCGGCAAAGCAGCGGATCGACGCCTCGATCAACTGGCGCCGCCGATCATCGGCTTTCATGCGTCGGGACATGGCCTTCCTTTCCGGGCCGAGACGTCGGGCCGCTTGCCGGGGTTGTGCTCGGCGTCTTGGCCGGCTCGGCCGAGTATCGCCGTTCGGGATACGGCCCGAGGAGACGCGCATCCCTGTCCTCGATCGCCGGGCCGATGTAGCGCCGAACGAACAGCCGCGCGGTGGCCCCGACGTGTCCGGCCTTGTGACCGGCGGAGGCGAACTCCGAACGATACCCTATGTTGCGGATCTTTCGGTACTGAAGCAAAGTGTCGGGCCGAGGCGAGGGCGGCATCCAGAAGCCTTCGAGCCCGGCGATGCCCTTGTCACCGGCGCTGCGATCCACGGTACCGGTGTACCAGACGATGTTCTTGAGCATGTCGTCGTGGGGGGAGTAGAGAACGTAGGCTTGCCCTTTGATGCGTTTGAGGGCCCGAGTCATATCGTATCGACTGGATAGACTGCAGCCGAGCAAGAAGCAGTGGTTGATGCCGATGTTCTCGGGGAGATACTCCAAGGCGAACACGGCGATGCCCGCCCCTGCCGAGAGCGCGATGATGTTGATCTTTCGATCCGGGTGGGCCTTGCGATAGCGACGGATGTGGTCTCGCAATTGCGCGGCCTTTTCGCGATTGCTGCGAAGGTTGATCTGGTCGCCCGTGTGGGTCCAGCTCTGCCATGTGAAGACTTCCACACGGCCTCGATAGGCGGCGTCGCGCAACCCCCCCGGGACATCGAACGAGCCGACGTTGCCCAACGGCCCCGCACCGCCTATGTAGTAGGTGATGCCGACCTCCGCATCGCCCTCGGGCTGCTGTTCGACGATGAACTTGTAGACGGGCCCGCAACTTGTCAGAAGGGGCAATGCAACGCCGCAAGCAATCGCCGTCATCGAGAGGCACACAGAACGGGGGACGACCCAAACACTCGTCTCGCAAACGCATCGCGCCCGCTCGGTCGGCCACGTCCCGGCGCGCCGGGAAAGCCCCCGGCTCTTCTTTGTCGTGCAGGCGGGTCGCCGAGGCGTTTGCATCGGACCATTATACCACCCGAGCCGCGGTCGCGTACTTCCTGCATGGTGTCGATACGATTGACTGAGAGAGAGCGATCCGAGCCTTGCCAGCCCTCTTGGCCGCGAGCAAGGCCTTGTCGGCGAACGCCAGCAATTCCAACTCGTCCGCCGGGCGGTTCCGGGCAATACTGGCGATGCCTGCCGTGAGCGACGGGACGGGATCAACGTTCACCATCATCTTGGCTCGCTGCGCGAACAGCTTGAGCAATCGGTTCGTCGTGTCGCCGGCATCGTCGATCGAGATGCCCGGCAGGATCATCACGAACTCGTCGCCGCCGTATCGCACGGCGATGTCGTCGGTGCGCAGACACTGGCGCAGCAACTCTCCTACGAAACGGAGTACGTCATCGCCCGCGGCATGCCCCATCGTGTCGTTGAGCTGCTTGAAGTAGTCCAAGTCGATCATGACCACCGAGAGATCATGCCCCGACGCTCGCTGGGCCTCGAAGATCGTCTTGAATTCGTCATCGAGAAATCGTCGATTGTTGACGCGCGTGAGCGGGTCGAGCCAGGCCTCGCGCCGCATGCGATTGAGCGCACGGCTGATGCGTTGCGTTTCCTGTGCGACCTGTTGGTCCATTCGACGCTCCGTGCTCTGGGCTCGGTTTCGCCAGGCGCTGAGCGAGCCTTGCAGCGAGAACATCCGCTCCTCGATCTTGCCCAACTCCCTATGGCGCTCGAACGAGCGAGCGGACGAACCCTCTCCGTTCTCATCTACGTCCGCAAGCGAAGAGATCGGCGAGACGACTTCTCGCCCCATCCACCACGACGCCAGACAGAACACGAGCAGCCCCACCAAGACGACGGGCAGGACGAAAAAGCGGACGTGTGCCCAAGCGCCTTCGGGCTTCTGATCGGCATGCACCAGAACCCCGAGCAACTTGGCATCCTTGCCCGAGGAATGGCCATCGAGCTTCGCGAATGCCAGGAACGCGACACCGGAGTCTTCGGGGCTCTGCGCTCGCAGGGCCACGCGGGCCGGGGCCGTAGTGATCTGTTCCGCCTTCGGAAACGCGCGCAACGCACCGCAGGCTCGCCCCAGGCGAGACGCATGCGCCAACAGTCGCCCCGACGATTCCCAGACGGAAACGGCTAGCACATCCGGCAATCCGAGAAGCTGATTACAGCCTTTGCGGAGATCGTCCCGGCTCGACATGCAAGTCGGCGAGAACAGGGGGGCGGCGCTGCTCGCGATCGCCGCCGCCAACGTGGCATCGGCCTGGGTCGCATCCGATTGCCTGAGGAACTCGTGGCAAATCAGCGGCGTCCCGACGAGGGCCAACATCACACCCAAGAGGGTCATCCGAACGGATGTCTGCACTGAAACAGGTCGTGTTCCCCACATACGGCAAACCTCCCCCGACCGACGACGCACCGCCCGTGCCACCGAGCGCCATACGCCGGCACCTTCGGGATCACCCGTTGCGGAGGAACCCGTGCGAGAAGATTCCCCAAAGACCAGACTCAGGAAAAACCTACGATATGAATGCGACGCGGGGCAACGGTTTGAGATGAGGAGAATGCACGCGGCCCGATAAACGCGGCGTTCAACGATCCCCCTCGCAGGGAGGCGAGGAACCCGTGTGGATGCGCGATCAGATGCGTCCCGGCACGCCGGGATCAGGGAGCGCACATCTATCGAATGTGCGGGCCCCTGCCACTGTACGATAACGCTCCCTTACGGTCGCGGCTCTGGTCGGCCCGTGCCAGGCCGCGTGGTAGCCGGTTGCTTTCGGGGGGGACGTTTCCAACCGTCGGCTTCGCAGGCCGTGCGGATCGCCTCGCCTCGAACGGCATCCCGGACAGCCTCGAACGTCCCGAAACACATCACGCTGCCGGGAGGCTGTGGGGGGAACGCGAAAAACGACAACTGTGCTTGCGGTTGGAGCCAGATGCGGAAGCTCCCGTGGGCATGCGTTTCGTCGTCGAGGATCAGACCGAGGATACCGGCGAAGGCCGTGAAACGCTGGGTCTGCAACACCGAGCGAATGAGAATGCGGGACTCGCGCGTGGCGATCTTGTAGTTCCGCGCTCGACCGGCGGGCGGTGAACCCGGGGTCAGGGAGAACATCAGTTCGGCGTCCCCCAGCCGGCCGCGCCACACCTTGCGTTCGCGACCGCGCCCGGCCCCGCTCATCTCCGCGGCGGTGTCGA
>CAYYPB010000231.1:0-5145 GCA_964473405.1 uncultured Planctomycetaceae bacterium | reverse complement strand
ACGGTGGCGGATCGCCCTACGGTCTACTTCGCGCACCTGGCGCCGTGTGAGCGTCGTCTCGTTCGGTTCGATTGTCATCCTGATGTTGCCCTCGTCGTGTCGACTCGGCCGACCCACGGCTAGCCAGCCGTGGGCTTTGGATGAGATTCTACGGAAGATGTCGCGCTGTTCTGCCCGGTGCGAGTGGCCATGCCAAGGAGCCGCGCAACAATGACATGGCCGACTGTGCCCGGCGGTGTCCTTACTGGCTTGCCGTTTGGCGGATCGACGATCCGCGTCATTCTTCCGCAGTTCCTAGTCGCCCCGCCCGTCATCCCCGAGCGAGTCGCGAAGTTGCTGCATCGCGAGCTCGACGCCCTGCACGTCGACACCCTTATCTCGCGCCCGAAGAACGAAGGCCTCGTACTCCGCCAGGGCCTCCCTATTGCGGCCATCGAGCCTCAATGCGGTCGCCAGCTTGTAGCGATGCTCGATATTCTCCGGTTCACGTTCCACTGCCCGACGCAGATACGCGGCGGCCAGAGCGTGGTCGTGGGAAATGCCAGACGCGGCGGCACCCAACGTCGTCAAGGTCGTGGCCTCGTCAGCCCCCAACTCGATCGCTCGCCGCATCGCTCGCTCGGCTGCCTGCGTATCTCCGATGGCGATGAACGCTTCGGCCAACGAAACATGACCAAAACGCTCCTTGCTGCCCAGCCCCACCGCGATGGCCTGCCGAACGACGCCGATGGCTCGCCGCCCCTCCCCGGTCCGAATCAGCGCCCGACCGAGAAAGTGCATCGCGTGAGCATGCGACGGCTCGGCCGCAAGGGCCCGCTCGGCATAGTCGCGACACGCGCCAAACGCTCGTTTCTCGAAGCAGGAGACGCAAAGCTCATAGTTGGCCTTGGCAAGCCCGGGGACGATCCCGCGAACGTGGGACCATAGATTCCAGGAGTCGCGCCAGACCCTCTGCTGAGACCCGCTCATCGTCGCAAGCCCGACCAGCAGACAAGCGGCGCAAACGCCCCAAACCCCCGCCTGCCGCCGGCGACGATTCAGGACATGCCGGCCCAAGGCCGCAACGGGGAGAATCACGAAGACCATCGGCAGATAGAGAAACCGGTCGGCGACGCAGGTCGCCGAAAACCGAATGCCACCCAGTGCCGGGAGCAGCAACACGACGAACGCCACGGCCCCCACAAACAACGGCTTCGACCGTCGAATCGACACAGCCGTAAAGAAAGCAAACGCCCCCGAGACGATGACGGCCCGCACGATCATCCCGTCCGCCAAAGACAAGCTCGCGGGCAAGGCTCGATAAGGCGACAACGCCGTAGGCCACAACACGTTGCCCAGATACAGGCTGAAGTTGTAGCCGAGCAGCGCCACCCACGACTCGATGCCCTGCCACGCGCCAAGCGTCGGCGCAGCCAATGCGGCGGTCGAGGCGGCCTGGGACCGCCACGCAACCCAACCCATACCGACCATGATGACCACGAACGGCACCTTCTCGAGCATCGCCCTGCGCAGGGGCCGTCGCAGCGGCCACACATCGAGCAACACCAGCGTCACAGGCAGCAGCAGGATCGTCGGCTTGGCCAGCGTCCCCACGAGGAAGAGCCCGACCGACGCCGCCAACCACCCCATGCCGCCCCGGGCCGAACGGAGATAGGCCGTCAGACTTGCCAGCGCAAAGAGCGTCGCGAGGACGGTCTTTCTCTGCGATATCCAGGCGACCGACTCCACCTGCACGGGATGGGCCGCGAAAACGCCCGCCATCACCAGCGGCACCCAGAGCCCCCCGAAGATCTGCCGAAGCAGAACGAACACGAGCACGACATTCATCGCGTGAAGACAGACGTTGGTAGCATGATAAGCAACTGCGCCCAGCCCCGTTTCTCCCGCAACACAAGTGTCCAACATCAACGAAACCATCGTCAACGGCTGGTAGTAGCCGGCCACCGTCGAAGGATCCAGCACCTCCGTGAAGAACCGGAGTGCACCGGACACCGAAGGGCTGCGAACGAGGTCGTTGTCGACCACATACTGGTAGTCATCCAGCGTCACAAACTCGGAAGAGAAAGTCGGGACGTACAGCAGGATCGTCGCAAGGAACAGGGCGCAAGCCGCGACGACAACGGTGCGACGAGAGACTCCGGTAAGATGATCGTGTTTCAGGTCCATACGATGGCGATGCCAGATGCGCGTCACGACCCCCGCGGATCTGACACCGGCGAACCGATCAACGAGGCGTCATCAGGCACGACTCGATCATCGGCCTTCTCCAGCAATCCCGAGAAACCGGGGTAATCGCGATAACGCAGCAGCTCCGGCGAGCGACGGGCCCGCTCGACGAATCGAGGATCCTTGGCGACGGCGGCCGCCAGGTGCCGTCGAGCCCGGTCGGGCATCTCGTTGCCGGCCCAGGCGATGGCAAGCCCCAGATGCGCCGATGCCGTGTTCTCGTGGCGCAGCGCCTCGGCAAACTCGCCGCGCGCCGACGAGAACCGCTCGACCTTGAGGTAGGCATAGCCGAGGCCGACCCTGATCCCCGCCGAAGCCGGCTGGAGCGCGCGCGCCTTCTGGAGATACACGATCGCCTCGTCGTGACGACCGGATTTGCCCATCGCCATACCGAGATTGCGCAGGCAATCGATCCAACCCGGCGTCGCGGCGAGCGCTCGCTGCAACGGCTCAATAGCCTCGGCGCTGCGACCGTCCTGATGCAACAGCAACACGGTGCCGAGGTAGTACTGCGTCGTCGGTTCGTCCGGGGCCAATTCAACGGCCCGCCGGGCGATCCGCAGGGCCTCGTCGAACGACGTCTCCTCTATGCACGACTGCACGAGGCCGACATATCCGTAGTACCAATCGGGATACAACTCCGTCGTGCGTATATGCAGACTGCGTTCACTCTCCCAAACCAATGCCTGGGAGTAGCTCTGGACGGCGAACAGACTCACGACCGCCGCGAGGGCGATAGCAACCCAACGCCCTCGAAACCGATGCAGCCAGCCCGGGTTCATCCCCAGCCAAGCGGCGAAGGCGATGATCGGAACAACCCATGCGAGATAGAGATACTGATCGCCGAGAAGTAGATCGCCGTGCGGCGCCTCGAGCAGGGCCGGAAACACGAGCAGCAGCGCCCCGCACACCGCCGCGAAAACGGGCTTCGACCGCCGAAGGGACCAAACCAACGCCACCGCGATCAACGCGACCACGAGGATGTCGAACCACGCCCCCAACGCCGCGCCGCCGACCGTCGCGGACATCGGCTGATGCGGTGAAAGCCCCACCGGCCAAAACAGTCGAGCCGTCAGAGAAGCCAGTGCATGCCAAATGAGCCCGATACCGCCACCGCCGCGCGGAGCGGTCGCGTAACGATGCACATCGCTTTGGACCAGAGCAGCCAGGATCGCAATCACGAAGAGCGGCGTCTTCTCCACGATCGGCCGCCAGCCGACCCGACGGTGCGGCCAGACATTCAGCACCAACAACACGACGGGCAGCGCGATGAACAAGGGACGACACAACACAGCCGCGGCATAGAGCGGAATGACCGGCCAATACCAACGCGTACGGCCCGTCTCGCCGTATCTGACGTGGCAGTACAGCGCCAGGAGCGTGAAGCTGCCCCCCAGCAAAGTCATCCGCTGCGCGATCCAGGCCACCGACTCGACCTGGACGGGATGCAAGGCGAACCCCAACGACAAGAGCACGGGCCAGACGAGCGTTCTCGACAGCCGACGAGCGATCAAGAACACCATCAGGACGTTGAACAGATGCAGCGCGATGTTGGTCAAGTGGAATCGATACGAAGCGGCGTTCCAGTCCTCGACGACGTACGCATCCAACATGAAAGACAGGATGGTCAACGGCTGGTAGTACCCGCCCGTACCCGCCGGCGTGTGAATCTGCCCGCTCGTAAAGACGTCGCCAAAGTCCGCGATGTGCCTCGCCCATGACCGACCGGCGTTGGCGTACCGATGATCGTCGCTGCTGACGAAGTCCGCGGTCAACAGGCTGTAGTAGATCGTCCCGACGAACACGAGGATGCCGAGGCAGGCACATACGGCCAACATCGCAGGCGACGGTCGTCGGGTTTTCTGTCTTCTCGGCATCGAATCAGGACTGGTGGGACGTTCTCAGCGTAAGGCAACGAGGCGGGCGAAACCGCCGGTCGACCCCTCCATTGTATGCCGGTCCCCAGGTGCCTACAATCGCCGCCATGAGAATACTCCTGACCAACGACGATGGCATCCTCGCGCCAGGGCTCATGGCGATGTACAGGGCCCTGCAATCGTTGGGCGAAGTCCACGTCGTGGCGCCCGAGACCGTGCAATCGGGCGGATCGCACGCGATCACGATCCGAAACCCCGTACTCTGGCGACGCGTTCCCGTCGGTGACGTCTTTACGGGCACCAGTGTCGAAGGCACCCCCGCCGACTGCGTCAAGCTGGCGATCCACGCCGTGCTCGAACACAAGCCCGACCTAGTCGTCTCGGGAATCAACGCGGGGCTCAACACCGGAATCCACGTACTCTATTCCGGGACGGTCGCCGCAGCCATCGAGGGAGCGATTCAGGGCTGTCCATCCATCGCCGTCTCATTGGAGATCTACCGCGACATGGACTACGACGCCGCGGCTCAAATCGCTCGAAACATCATCGACCGCCTGCTCGCGGAGTCGCCTCAGCCGAGGCAAGTGTTCAACATCAACATCCCGGAACTCAAGCCGGGCTTGCCCAAGGGCGTGCGCGTCGCCCCGCAGTCTCGCCATACCATGCCGGAACGGATCGAGGAACGAACCGCGCCGTACGGCCGGAAGTATTACTGGCTCGCTGGAGACTTCAAGAACTTCGGCGACTCAGACGGCACGGATCGGCAGTGCCTCGACGAGGGCTACGCCTGCGTGACGCCGCTTCAGTTCGACATGACGGATGGCGCACAGTTGGAACTGCTCGGGAAGCGGGATTGGACCGGCATCTGTTCGTGACATGAACGCCGAGCGTGCCGGCGTCTCTGTGGCACCGGCGTCTCTGTGGCACCGGCGTCTCGCCGGTGGGCTCACAGGAAAGGGTGAACCCGCGGAACCAAGTGTGACAAAGCACTAGTGCAGCGTCACGCGTAATGTTGCGGGTTACGCGGTTCCCGCGGGCTATC
>CAYYPB010000230.1:0-5147 GCA_964473405.1 uncultured Planctomycetaceae bacterium | reverse complement strand
CGAGGTGGGGCCGGGCCCCATTCGGCGGCCTCAGCAGGGCCGGCTGTGGGAGGGCGAGCCCGTGTGCCGAGGCCGCTGCCAGCGTCTGGGGCAGCATCCCGATCGGCGACAGCAAGTGGCCTGTTTCGTTCCTCGGCCTCGCCTATTTCGGGGGCGCGCTGCTGGCATGGACCCTATCGCGTCAGGGCCTATCAACCGCATTTGTCAACGTGGTCCGACTGGGCGCGCTGATCTCGCTTGGCTTCGCCATCGTCCTGGCCACCAAAGGACTCGCCTGCAAGTACTGCCTCGTGGCCCATGCGGCCAATGTCGCCTACTGGTTGGTCGCCGAGCGTACGAGGAGGCCTGCGGCCGCTACGGCCTTCAAGCCGATAGCAGCCCTCGCCGCCATGTTCGTCCTCTCGAGCGGCATCATGCTCGCCGTCGAGACGCGAGAGAAGAAGATCGAGGACGCACGGCAGGAGGGTGATTTCGCCGAATCTTCCGACGCCATCGTTGCCGACACGATGCGCAAAGCCGCACAGGCGAACGCGAAGCCCCCCCAAGCCACGACGACACTAACGCCTCCAACCGAAGGGCCCGTCGAAGCTCCGAAGACCGACGACGTAGCCAATGCGTCACAAACTGCTGTCGACTCGACGCCAAGGGTGCGCACGGCCCCGCGGCCGCCTGCGACAGAGCCAGACGCCATCGACCGCCCCTGGACCGGCGGTTTCAGGGGCCGCTATCTGTTCGGCCCCGAAGAGGCGGCGGTCCGCGTGGTGATGATCACTGACTATCAGTGCCCCGACTGCCTGCGGATCGAGGGCGAGGTGATGCACGAGGTCGAGGCCGACGAGCGGGTCTCCCTTTCGATCAAGCACTTCCCCATGTGCCGCGACTGCAATCCGAACTTCGAGAAGCACAACATGCACCCCAACGCCTGCTGGGCCGCGCGTGCGGCAGAGACGGCTGGCATCCTCTACGGCGACGAGGGGTTCTGGCAGATGCACCGATGGCTCTTCGAGAAGAAGGGCACGTTCACCAAGGATGTGCTCTCGGCCGGCCTGGCGGAGTTGGGCTTTGATTCGCAGGAGTTCGTCCAAACGATGACCAGCCAAGCCACCGAGGATCTGGTCAAGTCCGACATCGACGAGGCGATCTGGCTCGGGCTGCATTTCACGCCCATGATCTTCATCAACGGCGTCGAGTTGAAGGGCGTCTTCGCCCGTGACGCGGGGCCCAGGGCCATCCGCAAGGTACTCGCCGCCAACCCACCGCCGATGAACCATGACCTCGACCAGCCGGACCCGGGATCTCAAAAATGCGTCACGGACTGGATGGCGGAGCCCAAGCGACGGCTGCCGCCGGACACCGTGAGCTGGGCGAGCGGGCCGGAAGATGCAAGGGTGAAGATCGACATCTACGCCGACTACCAGGAGCCGGGCTCGGCCCAGTGCGACGCGGCGATCCGCAAGTGGATCGAGGGTAGGCCCAACGTGCGATACAACTTCCGTCACTACCCTGTGGATATGAGCTGCAATGAGGTCGCCTCGCGAACGCTCTTCGAGAAGTCGTGCATAGCGCACCGAGCAGTCGAGGCCGCGGGAATCCTCGGCGGCCGAGACGCCTATTGGCAGATGCATGCCTGGGTGTTCGAGCACCAGGCGACGCTGAGTCTCCATGGCGTCGTAGAACAGGCTGAGAAAATGGGCTTCAATGTCGGGATGTTCGATGCGACCATGAATTCACCGGCCGTGCAAAAGGCCATCATGGAAGACGCGCGAGGCGCAAAGCCAACAAGGGATACGCGAGCCATGGGGCTGGTCCTTCTGTATCGCGGCGGCATCCCGACGGTCTACATCAACGGCAAGGTCGTCCGGCGATGGAAACTCAAGTCAGACGTCGTGATCGACGAGATCCTCGACGCGGCACTGGAAGAATGAACGAGTCTCGCACGCACACGCCAATCGGTTCACAAGCGTCTCGCCGTTCGGCGGATCGACAGCTCAGATCGCGTCTGTGCAACGCGTCACTCTCCGAGCCAATGCCAGGGTTTCACCATCAGTAGAAATGTGCCCAACGCGATCAACAGCATGACAAGGGCGATCACAACGCGCAGCCGCTGCAAACGCACCTGACGCTCCGCCGCGAGGGCCGACCGCTCTTGCGGGCTGGGCTTTTCCATCTGCTGGCCGCGCGGGCCTTGAGGGTCTGCCGCCGAGGCTGGCCGGTTAGTGGACGACGGCGAGCCATCGGCCGCGAGCTTCGCCCGTTTCTTCTCGGCCTTGCCCTGCGACTTGGCGGCCTTTTTCCGCGTCTTGGCAGACGCCTTGTTCTCATCCGCACCCATACGCTTGCACTCCTCAGCCGCGCCCGAGGAAGCGATCGAACAGCCCGTGCCCGGGATCGATCAACAACCCGCCCGCCTCGGCGGCGCGTTCGCAGAACGGCCCTTTCTCGACGCTTTCGACCCCGGTCCCCGCGTAGCAAAACGGCGGCGGAGCCGCGTCGTGTGCCTTCGTCGCGCAGGGCGTCGGATGATCCGCCGCGATCAGCACACGCCACTCTTCACGTTGCCGAACCGCCTGCAAGAGCGGGCCGACAATGTGCTCGTCCATTCGATCCAGCGCGAGAACCTTCTCGTTCGCGTCGCCCAGATGGCCCGCTTCGTCCGGCGATTCTACATGAACGACCACAACGTCAAACTCGTCCAACGCCGCCACGGCCGCGGCCCCCTTGCCCGCATAGTTCGTATCGATGTACCCGGTCGCGCCGTCCACTTCGATGAGCTTCATGCCCATGCAGACGGCGATGCCGCGGATGATGTCCACGCCCGTGATCGTCACGCCCGAGAGGCCGAAACGCTCTTGCAACGTCGCGAGCCGCGTCGGCCGACCCTGCCCCCAAAGCCAAATGTCGGTGACGGGGTCGCGTCCCTCTTTGCGTCGCACCACATTGATCGGGTGGTCGCGGAGCATCTCGGCCGCGCGCGCCATGATGGCCTCCACGTGCTCGGCCCCGCTGCCTTGCGGCCGATGATCCGCTACGGGCTGATCCTGAATGTCGTGCGGCGGGGCGCAGCGCAGGTCCATCCCGGCGGCCTCGCTGGCGATCATCAGATTGCGATACGACACGCCGGCATGAAACGCGAGCGGATCGTCGGCGAACAACGTGCGGAGGTCGGCGACGAGCCGCTCGGACTCCTCTTGGGGGATGTGCCCCGCCGTGAAGTCCGCCATGCGACCCTCGAGGATCGTCACGAAGTTGCAGCGGAAGATGATCCCGTCAGGCCCGGCCGTCAGGCCCCGCGCCGCCGCCTCGATCGGCGCGCGGCCGGAGTAGTCGCGGTGCGGGTCATAGCCGAAGAGCGAGAGCGTGCCGACGTCCGTGCCCGGCGTGAAGCCGGCAGGAATCGTCACCGCCTGGCCCAGGCGCCCGTGCTGGGCGACCCAATCCATGTTCGGGATGTTCGCGGCCTCCAGCGGTGTGCGACCGTCGAGCTGGGGCAGCGGATTATCGGAGGCTCCGTCCGGCAAAATCACGACATACTTCATGATGCAAGCTCCTAGGGCGATCACCCCGAGGATATCGTTTCCACGCAATGATGCCAACGGCACCACCGCCGTAGTGTCCACCACAGGGCGCGGATGCTGCGCCTGATCCGAGCCCTCCCGGCGCGCCGGGACAAGCGAGCGGGTACGAGAATCGAACGGTCCGTCCACGAAGACCCGTCGCTGACGCTCAGGGCTCTGAACGGGGCCCCGAATGGTTGAAGCCGAGTCGCCGGGCCGCTACTCTGAGAGGCGTAACGAACCGCATGGAAACAAAACGCTCAGCTGCACCAAGCGGTCGTCCCGCTGGGCTGCCGTTTGGCGCAAGAGCGATCCACTTTGATCGAGCAACTTGAAGGGAGACAACTGTGAAATTCGATACCAAAGTCGTCCGCGCCGGGATCACGCCTGAACCCATCACCGGGGCCATCGTTCCGCCACTCTTTCAGTCGGCCACGTTCGTTCTGGAAGAAGTTGGCAAGGACAAGGGCTTTGACTACACACGGTCCACCAATCCGACACGCCAGACACTTGAGGCGCAGCTCGCCGGCATCGAAGGCGGCAAGCACGGCATCTGCTTCTCGAGCGGCATGGCGACCGTGGATAGCGCCCTCAAGCTGCTCAAGTCAGGCGACCATGTCGTCTGCTCCGATGACGTGTACGGCGGTGTATCGCGGCACTTCAACCAGGTGCTCACGCGATACGAACTCAAGTTTACCTACGTCGATTCGGCCGACCCCGCCAAGGTGCGCGAGGCGATCCGGCCGGCCACGAAGATGCTCTGGATCGAGACGCCGACCAATCCGCTGCTCAAAGTCACCGACCTCGAAGCGATGGGCAAACTCGCCAAGGAACACGACCTGTTCTATTGCGTGGACTCCACGTTTGCCACGCCCGCGTTCCTGAGGCCGCTCGAGTACGGTGCCGACATCGTCATGCACAGCACGACGAAGTATCTCAGCGGCCACAACCAGATCATCGGCGGGGCCCTCATCACCAACCGCGACGACATCGCCGAGGAGATGCGCTTCATCCAGAAGACCATCGGTGCCGTGCCGAGCCCGTTCGACTGTTGGTTGACGATGCTGGGCATCAAGACACTGTCGCTGAGAATGCAACGGCACGCCGCCAGCGCCCAGAAGGTGGCCGAGTTTCTCGAGGCGCATCCGAAGGTGCAGCGCGTCACCTATCCCGGCCTGCCGTCGCATCCGCAATACGCCGTCGCCAAGGCCCAGATGGATGGCTACAGCGGGATGATCTCGTTCGAGTTGACCGGCGGCATCCCGGCCGGCAAGACGCTGATGAACAGTGTCAGGCTCTGTGCCCTGGCCGAGAGCCTCGGTGCCGTCGAGACGATGATCACGCATCCGGCGACGATGACGCACGTCGACGTGCCCGCCGCCGAACGCCACGCCCGTGGCCTCACCGACGGCCTCGTCCGCCTCTCGGTCGGCATCGAAGACGTGGACGACATCCTGGCCGATCTGTCGCAGGCGCTGGAGTTGGCATAAGCCGACGCCCGAGCGTGCGATCAGAGCCGCGACCGTGAGGGAGCGCATATCGTCCCACTGCGATAGGTCCGCGATTCGTTGGCAGGCGCTCCCTGACGGTCGC
>CAYYPB010000229.1:0-5170 GCA_964473405.1 uncultured Planctomycetaceae bacterium | reverse complement strand
TCGAATCAAGCTCCGACGGCTCTACCCATCAATCGAGTAGCGTCAGAGCACTAGTTCGGGCCAGTCATGTACTCGTGCATGTATTTGATCGTCTCGGCTTGGGCTTCGAGCTCGCGGCCAAGGATGTCGCCGCTGGAAATCAGGCCGACGAGTTTCCCCTCTTCAACGACGGGCAGGTGGCGGATCTTGCTCTTGCTCATCGCCGACCGGCAGGACTCGACCTTTGTATCGCGCGTGCAGACCGCGAGCTTGGTGGTCATGACGTCGCGGACGAGGGTCGTTGCCGGATCCTTCTGCCCAACGATTCGCGTCAGCAGATCCCGCTCAGTGAAGATGCCGACGACCTTCTCGCCTTCGACGATAACCACGGCGCCGATGCGACGATCATTCATCACGGCGACGGCATCGAGAACGCCCTTGTCGGGTTCGATCGTGGCGACGTCCGTCCCCTTGGTTGCCAGTAGGTCGCGAACAATTGGCATGGCGGTTCCTTTCGTTCTCGTCTTGGCCGGCCCCGGCCGCTGCATGATCTCGCCAACATGGGCGTCCCAACGATGCTGCCCGGCGGCTTGCCGTTTGATGTGGGCAGGATTGTATGCCCAGAGGACGAACATGGCCAAGGAAAACCGGGCAAATCGGTGATCAACCGATGGCCGGGCCATGGGTCTGAGCACTCTCGAGGTTGGTGCCGGGCGGAGTCGCCGGCAGAGTGATGCGGATGAGCGTACCGGCATCTTTGACGGACTGCACGGTGATATCCCCCTCGTGCTCGTCGACAATCTTCTTGGCGACGGCTAGCCCGAGGCCGGTTCCCCCGTGCCCCTTGGTTGAATAGAAGGCGTCGAAAATCCGTTCTCGCAGCTCATCGGGGATGCCCGCTCCGTTGTCGCCGACGGTGATTTGGGCTACCTGTGTGTCGGCATCGAAGTCGAGCTTGACGTTCACGACACCGACGGTTCTCTCGACCGCGTCGACGGCATTGGAGATGATGTTGAGCGCGGCCTGGTGGATGCCGTGTTCGTCACACGAGATCGGAGGCATCGCGTCGTCTATCTCGCTGTTGAGCTGGACGCCCTTGTCCTCCGCTCGCGGGCGAACGAGTTTGAGAACATCCTTCATCAATGCCTCCAACTGGACCGGCGAGCGCCTGGGCTCCCGCCGTTTGGCGAAGGCCAGCATGTTCATCGTCAGCGAGAAGATGTTGTCGAGACTGCGGCGCATGATGTCCCACCCCTGGCCGACCGTGTCGATCGTCTTGCTGCGCAGGCCCATTTCGATGATGTCAGAGCCGCCCTTGAGGCCCTGGAGGATGTTCTTGATGTAATGCGATAGGGCGGCGACGGTTTCTCCCGCGGCGGCGAGTCGCTCGGTCCGCATGCGCTCGTTGACGAGCTTGGCGTCCTCGATGGCTAGACCGGCCATCCGGCCGATCGCGGCGACGAGACGAAGCTGCTCTTCCGTATAGATATGCTTGGCCATCGCACAGTCGACATAGATGACGCCGAGTACGATTTCATGGGCGATCATCGGCACGGCGATCACCGACTTCAAGCCGATCGCCGCGAGGCCCTTGCCACCGGGTTCCTTGAATCGCTCGTCGCTCATCGCGTTCGAGCAGAGGACCCCTTCTCGGTTCTGGATAACGTGCTCGATCAGTGTTTCGTCAGCCTTGCCTCGCTTCTCGGCATCGCTCGCGGGCAGCGCGGCTTCGATTTCGAACTCGCCCGTCTTCTCGTCTTCGAGCAGGATCAACCCGCGATCCGCCGGCACCTCCTCAAACACGACATCGAGAACGCGCTGCACGAGCTGCGCCGGCGTAAGTGCCGCACCCACGGCATCGAGGAGGGTCGAGATAACGCGCCAGGATCGAACGGCCTCGGCCGCGGCGGGCGAAGCCAGGATCATGCTGTCATCACCTGCACCGACCGAATCGATGATGGCCGCACGATCGATTCCGCCGGCGTCCAGATCGAGTACATCCGAGCCGGCTGCTCGGGCCGCCCCCCCTTCGCTGCCATCCCAGACCAGCAGCGTGCCGCCGATGCGGATTTGATCGCCGTCCTTCAGACGTGTCGAACGTTCGAGGCGACGACCATTGAGATAGGTCCCGTTGGCACTCTTGAGATCCACGACGGTCCAACCCCGCCCGACAGGGCGAAGCTCGATGTGCCGTCGAGAGACGGTGTAGTCTGTAAGCGGCATCGCCCGGCTGGCGCGGCCTACGAGCAGGGCGGCACCATCGGTCATCGTGAATCGGCGGCCCTTGTCGGGCCCTTGTAGAACTGACAGTGCCGGCACAGTCCGCCTACTCCGCCTTCCGTCAGACGATTGGAATCGTCCTGTGCATCAGCGACCTCCGGAATCCCCACGACGGCCGCCATCGGGCGAGTGCCCGGAGCCGAGTCGGCGAAACGTGGATCGCGACCACCAAGCCAGAGGCTCGGGGCGGCGACATGCCGACAAGTCAACAGAGTCTACGCCGCCCCCAAATGACCGTCAAACGTAGTCTCCCGATAATCAAGCCGCTGAGGCCTTCGCAAGTGGCCCCATCGGTTGTGACACGCTAACATGCCAAGGCGTCGTGCCGGGATTCATCGGCCACAAGCGGCGCGGCATCAAGTTTGCATTCTCCAGCAGTTCCCCCGAGGTACGCTCGTTATGTCATCGATACTTCCCGCCGAACGCAAGCGGCTGGAGAAGGCGATTCGCGATCACGCCTTCCTCCACCGCGTTCTGCGTCAGATCGAACATCTTCACCGCGTCGTTTTCCACGCCGAGGCGCTCGAGTGGAGCTACGTTCGCATCGCCGCTGAGGAGATTCTGATCGCCGACATCGTCACCAGGCACCAGGGCGGCATCGACGGCGTCTATTACGCGCTTCGACACATAGAGGACAAGGGGCACGACTGGGCAGCCGCGGTGAACGAGTATGCGTCCTACATCCACAACTACTACACGACACCGATGGGCGTCGTGATGCGTCGCGACCTGTTCGGAGAAGCCGCCCACTTCGTCACGCCCGCAGCCGAGGACGATTCGCCGCTGAGTAGCCCCGCGAGGTGATCGCCAAGCGGAACGCCCATTTCTGCTGCGTCTGCGGATAAATAGTTTTCCGCTATCGATTCTATCAGCGTTTGATTGACTTGAGGAACTCTTGGACTTCTGGGATGGCACCTTGGAAGATCAGGTAGCCGTTGTAGGGTTCGCGTTCGGTGATCTCGTCGCCGATGGGCGTGAGCATGAGGCGGCGGACCTCGTCGCGATCGTCGGTCTGCCCGAGCGTCCAGCAGAGCTTCATGTACGCGACTTCCGGCAGCATGTTCGAGGCCGGCACGATACCGAGTTCCATCATCTCGCGGCCCGTCTCATATACATACATCTGTACATATCCCCAGAGCGTTTGCACGGTCATGTAGATATGCACACCGGCGTCCGTCGCTCGCTCGATGGCGGCGTAAAGCGGCTTGTTGACGTGGCCCAGGCCCGTGCCGGCGATGACGATACCGCGATAGCCCTTCTCGACCATCGCGTCGACGATGTCGGGCTTCATGTTGGGGTAGTAGTAGAGGAGCGTCACCTTCTCCTCGAAGGCGGTATTGACGACGACCTCGCGATCGGCACGTCGAGGCCGGTAGTCGCTTCGCAGATGTGTGATGCCGTCGTCGTCGATGGACGCGATGGGGATATCACCGACCGTGCGAAACGCGGAGCGATAGCTCGAGTGCATCTTGCGAACGCGCGTGCCGCGGTGGAGCAGGCCGTATTGGTCAGAAGTGGGGCCGAACATGCAAACAAGAACTTCGGCGATGTCACCCGTGGCGGCCGCGCGGACCGCGTTGATGAGGTTGATGGCCGCGTCGGACGAGGGGCGATCGGAGGATCGCTGCGAGCCGACCATGACGATGGGGATAGGCGGGCCCTGTACCATGAATGTGAGGACCGCCGCCGTGTGGTGCATCGTATCCGTGCCGTGACCGATGACAATGCCATCAGCGCCCGCTTCGATCTCCTCGCCGATCCGCTTTGCTAGCGTGATGTACTGCTCTGGTCCCATGTTCTCGCTAAAGACGCCGAAGAGCTTCTCGGTGCGCAGATTGCAGATGTCGGCTAGCTCGGGGACGCTGCCGTAGAGTTCGCCCGGCGAGAAGGCGGGGATGACCGCACCCGTGCGATAGTCGAGTCGGCTGGCGATGGTTCCACCCGTTCCTAGCAGAACAACGTTGGGCTTGGCTGGGTCTGTGGGAAACTCCTTCTCGGGAATCTTGTAGTTCGCGACGCGGCGGCCGACTTCCTTGATGGCCGTGACGCTCTCGGCCTTGACGCCGATGTTGTATCCGCTGGCCAGCTTGAGAGAGATATGCTGATCATCGGCCGTCTCTGATCGTGGCAAGATGATGCCCTCGAAACGCCCTTGCTTGGCGTCGATCTGCACGTCGCTCCAGACGCCGACCTCGTGCCGCTCGAGAACGGCCTTGGCACTTCCGCGATATCCTTCGAATCTTCCGTCGCTCATGCCGTGGCCCCCTGCTCGTGACGGTCCTCGGCGCGGATGCCGATCGCATCGGCCAGCCGGTCCAGAGCCCGTCGCGGCGAGACGCGGCCTGCCAACTCGGCCATCAGGCAACCCATGAGGAAGCGGTGCTTCTGTTGCGGGCCAGGGAAGGGGCCATGCCGTGGGTCGGTGACCAGTGCCTTGATGTGGCTGTCCAACTCGGCGTCGTCGATCGGCTCACCACCGACTGCTGCGATGGCCGCCGCGACACGGGACATGGTGAAATCCACCTCGCCGATTTGGCGGACGGCACGATCCATCACCTCTCGAACCCCCGCCCGTTCGAGTCGGCCCTGAGCATGGGCCTCGAACACTTCGTACAGCTCGTCGTCTCGCAGGCCGGCTGGATCGAAGCCCTCGCGGCGCAGCGCCTTGCACTTCTGAATCAGTGTCATCGCAACCAACGTCGGATCGACGCCGAGATCGCCTGTGACGCGATCGAACAGATCGGCACGCGGCGAAACACTCAACGGCTCGATGACGTCTGCCGGTAAACCCATCTCGCGATAGCGCGTCAGTCGATCCCAAACGGCCACCGGCAGCGCCGCCCGGATGCGGGCGAGGCGGGCGGGCGTGGTCTCCCCCGGGGGGCGGACAGGATCGGGGGACATCCGGCCC
>CAYYPB010000228.1:0-5182 GCA_964473405.1 uncultured Planctomycetaceae bacterium | reverse complement strand
TGCCAGGGTCATCGCGTACTGCGTCGGCAGTGGGTCGCAGGTCCACGAGGCGGTCGCCAGCGGCGGGTCGCTGCTCGGCATCGATTTCGAGCGGCTCGTCCTGGGCGAGCGGCACATTCTGGATTCACTGAACGACTTGAGTGCCAAGCTGCGAGACATCAAGCAGGCCATCGAGTCGCGCGACAACGTGCTGTTGGGCGACATCCTGCGATACGAGATGGACGAGATGCTAGGCGGCTGGGAGAGGATGCTCGATGGATTCATCGGGCATGTCCGAGCGATGGGAAGCGACGCATCGGCTCCCGCCGGTCAACACCCCGTCGCGCCGGCCTCGTGTGTCGTCACACACGAATCTGCGCGTTGACGAGGCCCCAACGTCTCTGTGGCACGGGCGTCTCGCCGGTGGAACCACAGGCGGGACGCCTGTGCCACAGGATCAGTCGGTGAATTGGGCCGGATCGATCTTGCGGAACAACACTTCGGGGACGGGGCCGAGCGCGTGGCCGATGGGTAGCGCCTCGGTGGCGTGCGGCCAGGTCCAGGCCTCTTCGGGGACATTGAGCGACACGCGAATCTTCTCCGCTGCAAATGGCAGGAACGGCTCCATCAAGACGCCCAGCGTTCGCACGGCCTGAATGCAGGTATGGACCGTCGCCGCGCACAGCGGCAGATCGTTCTTCCGCGTCTTCCAAGGCTCTCGCGTATCGATATAGCGGTTGCAGGCGCGGAAGCCATCCATGATGCGGCCCAGCGCGGCCTTGAACTTGGACGCCTCGATGTCCTCGCCGATGGCCTGCGGCAGGGCATAAATCTCGGCAAGCAGGTCGGCTTCGAGCGGGTCCGCACGATCGGCATCGGGCACCTTGCGATCGAAATGCTCCGTGACGATCTTCTGCCAGCGGTTGACGAAATTGCCGAGCGTGGCGATGAGTTCGGCGTTGTTTCGCTCGATGAAGTCTCCGAAGTTCCACGCCGTCCGTTGGCTCTCCGGGGCGTTGATTGTCAGGTAGTATCGCAGCGGATCGGGGTCGAAGCTCTCGAGGAACTCCTGAATCCAGACGGCCGTGCCGCGCGACTTGCTGATCTTCTCCTCGTCCTTGCCAGGGAACTTGATGTTCAGGAACGAGTTGGCCACGACGTTCGTAGGCAGTTGATAGTAGCCGCACTCTTTGGGGGCGGTGTAGCTGCTGCCGCGCGCGTCGACCTCGGTCGCGCTGTACTGCGTCCCCAGCAACATCGCCGGCCAGATCAACGCGTGAAAAACGATGTTGTCCTCGCCGATGAAATGCACGATCCTGCAGTCGGGGTCCTGCCACCAGTCGCGGTACTTCCGCCAGTCGCCGTCGCGCTGCTGACACAGGGCCGCCGTGAAACTGACGTAGCCGATCGGCGCGTCGAACCAGACGTACAGCACCTTGCCGGCAGCGTCCGGATCGTCCAGCGGTACGGGCACGCCCCATGACAAGTCGCGCGTCATGGCCCGTTCGGGCAGACCCTTCTTGATCGCCCCCATCGAGAAGTTCGTCACGATGGATCGCCAATCGAGCGAAACGAGGCTGAACCAATCCGCGAGCATCCCCTGGAACTTGCCCAACTGGAGATACCAGTGCGTCGTCTCCCGCCGCTCGGGCGTCGTGTCGGCCTGGCCCGTGGTCGGATTCGGAATCGTGCTGAGGGGGGCTATCAGCTTCAACGAGTCGATCGCGTTGCCGCACTGCTCGCACTGGTCGCCGTGGGACTCGGGATTGCCGCAAACCGTGCCGTCCTCAAGCTTGTGATAGCAGGTGCCCTTGACGTATCGGTCGGGCAGAAACTGATCGGCCGCAGGGTCGTAAAGCTGCTCGGTCGTTTTCTTGCTGAAGTGGCCCTTGTCGTAGATCGCCGTGAAGAACTCCTGGGCGATGCGGTTGTGATGCTCGACGAACTCCGGCTGGTGCGTGCCGCCATAGATGTCGAATCGAATGCCGAGGCCGTCGAAGTCGGCCTGTTGTTGCCGGTTGTATCGAGTGGAAAGCTCGGCCGGCGTTGTGCCCTCTTTCTTGGCGGCGACTTCGATCGCTACGCCGTTGTCGTCGCTTCCGCAGATGAACCGGACATCGTCACCGACGGAACGGAGATACCGCACGAAGATATCCGACGGCAGATAAGCACCGGCGATGTGGCCGACGTGCAGGCGGCCATTGGAGTACGGCAGTGCGGCAGTGACGAGGAAACGACGCTTTGACATCTCGACTCCAAACTGATGTATCGCGGTGGCGGGGTTCCGAGAGAAGCACCGGGTGGGTCTTAACAAGTAGTCGCGGGCCCGCTCGCCAATGCGGGGCATTCTAGCGGGACGCCCCTCGGCTGGCCAGCCGTGGGGCCTTGGCTGTGTCGTTGGCCGCGCGGCACTGCTGGGTCGGTGGGGGGGGCGTCAGCGTTCTGCGATCCAGCCGGTCAAGTCCTCGAAGAAACGACTCGGATCGGCTTCGAACTCCAGCGTGTGGTGGGCATCGGGATACTCGGTGAGCAATCGGTCGGACGATGGCAACCCGGCGAACCAGGCGCGCGTTCGGTCGTTGTCGATGATCTTGTCTTGCCCTGCCAGCAGCACATGGATCGGCCCGCGATAGGCGGACTGGGCGAAGCCGCGCAGTCGCTTGTCCAACTGGCGGGAGGTCAGCAGGAAGCTCGCCGAGACTTCGAGCAGCTTGTGCGGGTCGCCGGCGACGTATTCGATCTTCTCGGGATTGGCGGTGAAGAGGCTCGCATCGTTCAGGGGAATGTCGAACAACCGCTCCCGGTCGTTGACCATCGCCATCGCGACGCGGAACTTCTCCGTCGTCGTCAGATCCACGCGCGGGAAAAGGCCCGGCCCCACGAGCGTCAGCGAGCGGACCCGCTCAGGGACTTGTTGAGCGAGTAGAACGGCCTGCTTGGCCCCCCAACTGACGCCGATGACGTGGGCCGAAGCGGAACCTGTTTCTTCGAGCAAGACATCGAGCTGGTGTCGCGTGTCGGCCTCGCACTGACCGATCGACTCGAAGTGTCCTCGAGGGGCGGCGTTGAGCCCGCTGCCGCGACGGTCCGGCATCAGGACGGCGAGCCCGCCGGCGGCGAGTTGCGAGCCGGACGATTCGTACCAGCCGCCGTGCGATTGGATCCCGTGGAAGTAGAGTACAGCACCGGTCGGGGAATCAGGCCTCCACCGTCGGGCGTGTAGGCGTCGGCCGTCGTAGGCGGTCAACTGTTCGATCGAAGGGCTTGGCATCGCGACAAGGCTACGCGGTGCGAGGCGGTGGTCAAGCGTTGGCGAACCGCAGATATCGCCGATACCGTCGGTGGCTTTGTGTGGGGCCGGTGCCCGCCTATCATGGCGGCATGGACCTATTCGCCGAACAACGTCAGTCCGCCCTGCGGCGCGTTCAGCCGCTGGCCGTGCGCATGCGCCCGCGAACGCTCGACGAGTTTGTCGGCCAGTCGCACTTCCTCGGTCCCGCCAAGTTGCTGCGTCGGCTGCTCGATGCCGACAGCCTGGCCAGCGCCATCTTCTACGGTCCGCCGGGGACAGGAAAAACGACGCTCGCCGCGATTATCGCCGGCCACACGCGGGCCGTCTTCGAGTCCGCCAATGCCGCCGCCATCGGCGTGAAGGATGTCCGCGAGATTCTCGCGCGAGCGCGCGGTCGCATCGAGAGGGACGACCGCCGGACGGTGTTGTTCCTGGACGAGATACACCGTTTCAATAAGGCCCAGCAAGACGTTCTGCTCGGCGACGTCGAGGAGGGGATCGTCATCCTCGTCGGGGCGACGACGGAGAACCCGTTCTTCGCGGTGAACTCGGCGCTTGTGTCCCGCAGCCAGGTGTTTCAGTTCGAGCCGTTGAGCGAAGAGGATCTCGAGGGCTTGCTGCGGCGAGCCTTGGTCGATGCCGAGCGGGGGCTGGGGCGATTCGATGTCACGATCACGGACGAGGCCGCGCAGTTTCTGGCTCGCGCGGGCGACGGTGATGCGCGGCGCGTCTTGACAGCCGTGGAAGTGGCCGTTCGCTCGCAAGCGAAGGGGAATGCCGGGACCCAACGCCAGTCCGTCGAAATAACGCTCGAAGTCGCCCAAGACTCGATCCAACGCAAGGCCATCGTCTACGACGGGTCGGGCGACGGGCACTACGACGCCGCCAGCGGGCTGATCAAGTCGATGCGCGGCAGCGATCCCGATGCGTCTGTCTATTGGCTGGCTCGCATGTTGGAGGCGGGCGAGGATCCGCGGTTTGTCGCGCGGCGCATCGCGATCTGTGCGGCCGAGGATGTCGGAAATGCCGACCCGATGGCACTTGTGCTCGCGAATGCGGCCGTGCAGACGACGCTGTTCGTCGGGATGCCGGAGTGCCAGCTTCCCTTGGCCCAGGCGGCGATCTACATCGCCTGCGCCCCGAAGAGCAATGCCAGTGCCGTGGCGATCTGGACGGCGGCGAAGGACGTGAAAGAGGGCAGGGCCATCCCCGTGCCGAAGCATCTTCGCGACGGCCACTACCGAGGAGCGAAACGGCTGGGCCACGGCAAGGGGTATCAATACGCCCACGACGCACCGGACGGCATCGCCCCCCAGGAGTATCTGGGCGTGGACAAGACCTACTACACGCCAACGGATCGCGGGGGTGAACGCCGGATGGGGGAGTACCTGGAGAAGTTCAAGTCGCTACGGGCAGAGGCGCGCGGCGATGATGCCTGAGGATCGCGCAACAATAACATGGCCGATCATGCCCAGCGGCGTCCTCACTGGCTTGCCGTTTGGCGGATCGACGATTCACGTTCTTCTTGCGCCGTTCCCCAGTACTCAACCGCTGCCGGATTGATGGTCCAGCGTGGCACGGTCCAACTCCTGCGGGGCCGTGAGACGTACGGGGCAAATCACGGCCGAGGGACCGTTGATGCCATCGGCGGCTTTATGGTCGCTCGGCGAGGAGATCGCGGACCTGGGCTTCCAGCCGGCTGACGCGGTCTTCCAGGTCGGCGATTGATGCGGGGGCTACCACCGTGGCGGTAGGGGGCGGGGACGTCGCAGTCGAGACGTCGGGCGTCACACTGGCAGCGGCCGCCGCACTCGTGGCAGGCGGCTCGGCCCCCCGGCGATGCGCGGACCCGCGGGGCCGACCGGCCCGGCGCCCTTCCCCCTTCCGCCCCGCGCCCGCCGCGCCGGCTGC
>CAYYPB010000227.1:0-5197 GCA_964473405.1 uncultured Planctomycetaceae bacterium | reverse complement strand
CCGCCCGCTCAGTCGCGAGAGAGGCGTGTTCTTGCCGGCGTTGGGCACCCCCACGATGCGGACGTCCGCGATCAGCTTGAGTTCGAGCCGCAGCCAACGCTGTTGGGCATCGCCGCCCGGCTCGAACTCGCGCGGGGTCTGGTGGGTCGATGTGGCAAATCGGGCATTGCCTCGGCCTCCCCTGCCGCCTGGGGCGACGCAGACTTGATCTCCTTCGCCCACGAGATCTTTGAGCAAGACGCCCGTGTCGCGGTCGTAGACGAGCGTGCCCGCCGGAACGAGTACGACCATGTCGGGCCCCTTCTTGCCGCTGGAATTGTTGCCGCTGCCGGGGCCACCCCCTTTGGCGATCCAATGATGATGTCCGGTGAAATCGACGAGCGTCGAGAGTTGAGGATCGACCGCGAGAATGACGCTGCCGCCGTCTCCACCGTCCCCACCATCGGGGCCGCCCTTGGGGACGTACTTCTCCCGGCGGAAGCTGACGCAACCGTCGCCGCCTCGTCCGGAGCGGGCACAAATCTCAGCTTGGTCGATGAATTGCATAAGAACTGAAACGAGACACGAAGCCCCGTGTGGCATACCTCCGTGGCACCGTCGCCGGAGCCGGTGGAGTCACAGGCAAGACGCCTGCGCCACAGGACAGGGCAAACAAACGGAATCAAGTGCGATCGCTCACCCGATGCGGTCAATGCCGTGGAAGAACCAGACCGCAGCGCGTCAGTTGTTCTCGACGGCGAGTTCGATCGAAATCTTCCGGCCCTTGAAGATGACCTTGCCGTCGCGCATCGCGAAGAGGGTGTCATCCCGGCCGCGACGAACATACATGCCTGCCTTGAACGGCGTGCCGCACTGGCGCACCAGAATGGTGCCGGTCTTCACGACTTGGCCGTCGTACCGCTTGACGCCGCGGAATTGAGGCAGGCTATCGCGGCCGTTCCGAGTGGAACCTTGTCCCTTTTTATGTGCCATCGCAGAAACCCTCGCAGGCGCATCGCGATGCGCCCGTCGTCTTCTCAGCCAGCGTGGTCCGCTCGTCGAGCGAACCACAAGTCAACCAGCCCCGCCGCTTGGCGGAGCATTTCTATCGCATCACCCACTTCATGCGGCCTAGCGCCGGCGTCGCATGCCGCCGCGTATTCGGATCGCCGGGCAACGTGTACGGCATCGCCAACGTCTTCCGCAAGAAGAAATACTTCGGGTTGGCATCCTTCTCGACGCCGGACCTGTTCGTCTTCACAACCAGCTTCGGATTGTAAGCCGGGTTCGGCAGCGTTTTCGTCTCGCCCGACAGCCCGCCGAAGTAGAGCGTAAACTTGCTCACCCGCGGGTCGAGGGCCTTGAACACGAGGACGCTCGTGATCGCGTTGTCGTCGCCCTGCCGCAGCTTGGAGATCGCATCGTACGGCTGGACCAGGAACGGGTGCGTCTTGGCGTGGAGCTTCTTGATCGCATTGAACACCGGCGTCGGCACGCCCACAATGGCGGGATCGACCGTGATCTTCGAAGCCTCCGCGGGCTTGGTCGCCGCTTGGTCGGCCGGCAGCTCGCTGGCGATCTCGCACACGCGAACGGCCTCGGGATGAAACTCGCGGTCTTCGCCCGTGTGGTTGCTGACCTTGTACAGCATGTACCAGTACACGGCCCGCGACGAACCGCTGCCGACTTGAATCCGCATCGGCGGCGCCGGTTCCAGCTTTAGCTCCCAACTCTCCGGCGTCGGGCTCGGTTCCGGTGTCGCACGCGCGGCCGTCATGGCCAACGTCAGGGAGATCAGGGTCGCCCCACTCAGGACTGTCATCAATCGCTTCACGGCAGTTCCTTTCACGCCCCACCGAGTCTCGCCCTGTCGCACGCGTCCATGACGGACCGTACCATCGGCGAGGATCGACGGAACCCCACAGTTTCATCCAAATCGAGAATCTTGTCAACGGCGAGACACCCCAGCGGCTTAGCGCCCGGGCAGCCCTCCGAATCCCCCCAGGGCGAGGCCTCGCCTCGCCGATGCGTCCTGGCAGGACGCCACATGAGATTATCCCCGATCGACACGGAGTTCTCAAGGTCAGACGGGCGAGAGAAACGAGCGGATGGGCTGAATCGCCGAGACTCAGGTTTTCGGACCCGATGATCCGCCAGGGAGGCTATTCGACGCTGCGTCCTATATACTGCGCGACGATCGGGGCCATGTGCGCTCCGTGGTTCAGGGGAGGATTCCTCAGATGCCCCAGAACGGACAAATCGCCGCGCCGCCGCTTCGACTGCAGCGGGCCACTCTGGCACTGGTCCTCACCTGGACCGTGCTCGTGGCGGCGCTCCTCGCTTGGAACATCCAACTCGAACGCAGCCGTAACAGCAAGCTGGCCCAG
The DNA here is from genome assembly GCA_964473405.1 of uncultured Planctomycetaceae bacterium. Lineage (GTDB taxonomy): Bacteria > Planctomycetota > Phycisphaerae > UBA1845 > UTPLA1 > CAYYPB01. Next base: position 2,831 of record CAYYPB010000227.1, on the reverse strand, counting down.
GCGACCGCAATCGCACATTTCAACAAGGATCAGGCATTTCGTTTGTGGGGGGCTTCGCACGGTGGCGTCTATGTGCCTACGAACGAGCGGACCCCGCCCAGCGAACACCTCGCCCACATCCCCGAACGTGACATCACGACTCCCTCGGGCGTCGCGCTGACCTTGATGGACCCCGCCTACATGGTCCGGCAGATGAACGAGGAGTTCGCGGAGTACTATGGCGTTGCAGGTCGGATCACGAGTCTCAAGCCGCTGCGCCCCGAGAATGCGCCCGATTCCTGGGAACGGGCAGCACTCGAACGATTCGAGCTCGGCGAGCGGGAAGTTCAGGAGCGGACAAAGATCGATGGCGAGCCGTTTCTGCGTCTCATGCGGCCCATCTTCACCGAACAGGCTTGCCTCGAGTGCCACGCCCACCAGGGCATTGAAGTCGGCGACATCTGCGGCGGCATCGTGATCTCGTTACCCCTGTCTCCAATAATGGCGCACGAGCAATCCCATATCCAGTCTCAGGCGCTTTCATATGGCTCGCTGTGGTTCCTGGGATGCGGCGGCATTCTGCTCGGCTCACGCCGAATCCAAAGCCGTATCCGAGATCGGCAGCACGCCGAGGAGGCGCTGCTCCGCGAACGGCAGCTCTTCGTCGGCGGACCGGTAATCGTCTTCCGCTGGGTCGCCGCCGAGGGTTGGCCCGTGGAATATGTTTCCCCGAATGTGCTCGATATGTTCGGGCACTCGGCTGAGGACTTCACCTCCGGTCGCGTTCCGTACGCCGGAATCGTGCATCCCGACGATTTGGCCCGCGTGGGAGCGGAAGTCGCTCGGCACAGTAAACAGGGTGCGGCCAACTTCGAACAGGAGTACCGTATCGTTCGGCCGGACGGTGGTACACGATGGTTGCACGACTTCACCGTAGTTCATCGGATCGAAGACGGGACAATCACGCACTACGAAGGGTATGTACTCGACGTCACGCAACGAAGGCAAGCCGAGGTTGCAGCCCATGCGGCGCAATCGGAGCTTCTGGAACATCAGCGCGGCGAAACCGGCCGCGTGCAGGCGGATCTCGAGAAGGTCCGCAAGCAACTCGTCAACAAGACGCGTCTTGCGACGATCGGCCAGATCGCAGGCAGCATTTCGCACGAGCTTCTCAATCCGCTGGGGGCTGCCCGAAACGCCGCATACTACCTCAAGCGATACACGGCACACCCCGATCCGGACATGCTCGAGCATCTGGAGATCATCGAACAGGAGATCAGCACGGCCGATCGGATCATCAGCGACATGACCGACATGACAAGGGCCAAGCAGCCTCGCAAGCAAACCGTCGATCTTCGTCGGGCCGTCACCGACGTCTTGCAGCGAATCAAACCGCCGGCGGAGATCCACTGCGACCTCCAGCTCTCCGTCGACCCCTTCACCCTCGAGGCCGACGCGAGTCAATTCGGACAGGTTCTCGCCAATCTCATCAACAACGCCATTCAAGCCATGGATGGCACGGGCAGTGTCACGATTGAGGCCCAACACAAAGAGGCGTGGGACATCATCACCGTCCACGATAGCGGCCCCGGCGTGAAACCCGACGATTGTGACCGTCTCTTCGAGGCGATCTTCACGACCAAGGCCAAAGGTACGGGATTGGGCCTGACGATTTGCCGGGATATCGCCGAACGACACGGCGGCTCGATCGACCTGATCGACGACAATCGACCCGGCGCGACGTTTCGCATCCGACTGCCGCGTGCATCGACACCGAAGAGCCCGGCCAATCACGGAGCAAGCCATCATGACACCTAGCGAAACCGCGACACGAGCCTGCGACATTCTCATCGTGGACGACGAACGGAACATGCGCCGGACGCTCGCCAGCATCCTCGACCGAGAAGGCTACCGCATCACGACGGCTTCGACCGGCGAGGAGGCCGTCGAGCTATGTTCGCAACACCGCTATGACATCGTCCTCATGGATGTCCGCATGCCCGGCATGGACGGTGTCGAGGCGTTCCGCCGCGTCCGGCGGCACCAGGAGAGCGTCCGCGTCATCCTCATGAGTGCCTACAGCATGGACGAGCTGAAGGAAGCGGCACTCGAAGAAGGGGCTATCGCCTTTCTCTCGAAGCCGCTCGATGTCGGGCAGCTCATCAAGCTCATCGGCGAGGTGACGGACACCGCCGTGCTGGTCGTCGAAGACGACCCCGAGACCCTCACGCTTCTCGACACGCGTCTCACAGAACGCGGGTACAAGGTGACGACGACCTCCTCCCCCCACGACGCCCTCGAGCTGGTCGAGCAGATCAAGTTCGATCTCATCTTCATCGACGCCAAGCTCCCGTCGATGACGGGTCTGGACCTCTACCTGGGGATCAAGCGAATCAACCCCAAGGCCGTCGCCATCTTGATCTCGGATATGGATGAAGAGTTCCAGGCCATCGCCAGAGAAGCCGTACGACAGACGGCATACACATTCGTGCGCAAGCCACTGGATATCGATTGCATCCTCGCGATGCTCCAGCGCATCGGGATCCAGCAGGCATCCCAGGCACTCAAGAAACCCACGCTGGAAGGAGAAGATGACCATTGAACACGAGGCGTGGCCGTCGCGCGATCTCGCCCGGAACCCACCCGAAGAAGGAGCCGCTCCCAACAGGTGCAATCACGCGGCCGGCCGATCGATCGATGGCGTCGCCGCTGTCTGGACACAAAAGAAGCCGGGCACCCGCACGCCATGCGGATGCCCGGCTTGAGTTAGGCAAATATCTTTCGGCCACGAGGCGGCCGGGGCAGCCTACCGACCCGGGAAGTGCAGCGTGGTGTCCGTCGCATCGTGGACG
>CAYYPB010000226.1:0-5206 GCA_964473405.1 uncultured Planctomycetaceae bacterium | reverse complement strand
GGGCGGCGAGACGCCAGTCCGCGGCGCACCGCGGCCGCCTCGTGGGCATGGGCGCATGCGACATGAGCAGCCTCGGCGGCGTCTTGCTCCGCTGCGGCGCGATCGTCAGCGGCTCGGACCTGTCCGAGTTCCCCGCCGCCGGTCGACTCGAGGAAATGGGTGCCGTCATCCGCTTCGGGCAGGCCCCTATCAATGTCCCTTCGGATTGCGACCTCGTCGTTCGCTCGGCCGCCATTAGCGACGACAACGCCGAGCTCATTGAGGCCCGGCGCCGCGACATCCCATGCCTGAAGTACGCCGAGATGCTCGGGCGCGTCATGCAACTCCGCACGGGCGCGGCCATCTCCGGAACCCACGGCAAGAGTACGACCACGGCCATGCTCAGCTATATCCTGCGACAGGCGAAGGCCGACCCGACCTTCGTGGTCGGTGCCCAGGTCGATCAGCTCGGCGGCTCTTCGGCCGTCGGCGATGGCGAGCACTTCGTCGTCGAGGCGTGCGAGTACGATCGGTCTTTTCTCAACCTGTCCCCCACGCTCGCCGCAATTCTCAACATCGAAGAGGACCACCTCGATTGCTTCGATGGCATCGAAGCCATCATCGAGGCCTTTCGCTCGTTTGCATCGCTCGTGCCGCCCGAGGGCCTGCTCGTCGTCAACGGTGAGGATCGGTTCGTCGCCGAGGCCGTCTCAACTGCCCGAGCGCCGATCGAGACATTCGGACAATCGCCCGACGTCACCTGGCAAGCGACCAACGTCAGCCACACGAAGGGCTGCTATGCCTTTGACGTGCTGCACAAAGGCACCCCGCTGTTTCGCGCCTCGCTGGATCGACTTCCCGGCCGACACCAAATCGCCAACGCCCTGGCAGCCATCGCGCTGGCCCGCAAGGCCGGCATCGAACCGGACGCCATTGCCGGCGCCCTGGCCACGTTTGCCGGGGCCGATCGTCGGCTCTCCCACCGAGGCGACGTCGCGGGCATCACGCTCGTCGACGACTACGGACATCACCCGACCGAGGTCCAGGTCACGCTTCGTGCCGTTCGCGAGCGATACCCCGACCGCAAGCTCTGGGTCGTCTTCCAACCGCATCAGCACTCACGCACGCGGTTCCTCCTCAACGACTTCGCCCGCAGCTTCGGGCTCGCCGACCATCTCCTCGTGCCGGACATCTATTTCGTCCGCGACTCCGAGGCGATGCGCGACGCCATTTGCAGCGGCAGCTTCGTAGATCGCGTCCGCGCCAACGGTGGCGATGCGATCTACTTTCCCAACCACGAGCAGATCATTGAACACGTCCTCGCTCATGCGACGGCGGGCGATGTCGTCCTCACGATGGGTGCGGGCGACGTGTGGAAGATTGGCGATGCGATTTCTCGACGACTTGCCTGACGGCGTCTGCCTGCGCGACACCCCGCTCGCCCCGTTGACATGGTTCAACCTGGGGGGCCGCGCGGAGTTTCTCGTCGAGCCTACGACCGAAGGCCAGCTTGCCAGCATCATCCGCCAGTGCCGCGATACCAACACACCGACGCGCATTCTCGGTTTCGGTGCCAATGTTCTGGTCCCCGACGAGGGCGTCCGCGGCGTCGTCGTCCGGCTCACGGCTCCGGCCTTCACGCATATCGAGTTTGAAGCGGCGATAGCGTCTGCGCCCGACAGCGGTTCGCATCGAGTCACCGCGGGCGGTGGGGCCGATCTCGCCAAGCTGACGCAAGCCTGCGTCCGTCGCGGTCTCGGCGGCCTCGAACAGATTGCCGGAATCCCGGGCACCGTCGGCGGCGGGATCGTTATGAACTGCGGCGGCCGATTCGGCGACATCTCTACGGCTGTCGCCAAGGTTCGCCTCATCAACGACGAGGGCGAGGTCCGCGCGGTCGCCCGCGACGCGCTGGCGTTCGGCTACCGCCGCAGCGGCCTCGGCGACGACTGGGTGCTCGACGCGGTTTTCCAACTGCAAGAGACCGACCGGGACGAACTCGAACGGCGCTTCCGCGAGATTTGGCAATTCAAGCAGCAGTCGCAGCCCGCCATGGCCGATCACAGCGCCGGGTGCATATTCAAGAACCCCGACGGCGAATCGGCCGGCCGACTCATCGATTCCGCCGGCCTCAAGGGGTTTCGCATCGGCAGCGCCTTCGTGTCGGATCGCCACGCGAACTTCGTCCTCGCCGACGCCGGCGGTCGAACGGCGGATGTCGTCAGCGTCATCAACGCCGTCCAGGACCGCGTCCAACAGGACTCCGGCATCAGCCTCGAACCCGAAGTGAGGATATGGTGAATCGCCGCGCCCAAGTAGATACGTGCCCTTCCTCGCACCGTCCGAATTCGGCTTGCCGTTTGGCGGTCCACGAACGTAGCGCCATATCCAAAGAAGAAACGGAGGCCCATCGTGCCACTGACCTACCAGAAGACCGACTGGAACAAGATCGTCGCCCCACGGACAGAGCAGAAGCTAGCCATCACCGTCCTCTCTGGCGGCCCCAGCGCCGAACGTGAGATCAGCCTGGAAAGCGGCCAGGCCGTCGCCGACGCGCTGGCCTCACTCGGTCACACGATCCACGTCGAAGACGTTTCGCCCGATAAACTCGCCGCGCTCGCGCGCGAGGTGGACTGCGTCTTCATCGCCCTGCACGGCACGTTCGGAGAAGACGGCCAAGTCCAACAGATCCTCGATAAACGCAATCTCGCCTACGTCGGGTCCGGCCCCGATGCCTGCGCTCTGGCGATGGATAAGGCCGCAGCCAAGGCAAAGTTTGCCGAGGCCGACCTGCCAACGCCTCGCTTCGCGGTCGCCACGCCGGAGACAATCCGCGAGTCCATGGTGGGTTGGAGTCTGCCTGTCGTCGTCAAGCCGGTGAAGGAGGGCAGCAGCCTCGCTTGCCACATCGTGCGGGATTTCACCCAATTCCGCCCCGCCGTCGAATCCGTCACCGAGTCGCACGGCCGCTGTCTCATCGAAGACTTCGTTCCCGGCCGAGAGATCACGGTCGGAATCGTCGGCGATAGCCCCCTACCGCCGATCGAGATCCGCACACGCCGCGATTTCTACGACTACGACGCCAAGTATGTCGATGAAAACACTGAGTTCGTATTCGATATCGATCTGCCGGCGGAGCTGATGGGGCGAATCGTCGACATGAGCCTTCAGGCCCATCGGGCCTTGGGCTGCCGGGACTTCTCCCGGGTCGATTGGCGCGTCGATGACCAGACCATGCGGCCGTGGCTGTTGGAGGTCAACGTCGTACCGGGATTGACGGCCCATTCACTTCTGCCCAAGGCGGCGGAGAAGGCCGGGCTGAACATGGCGACGATGTGTCGCCATCTCGTGGACCTATCCATCCAGCGGAAGTTCGCGAAGTAGCCCAACGACGGAAACCAAGGGGGCGAGTAGGCCGTGGCCAAGAAGAAACGCAAAGGTGCGAAGAAGAAGTCCGCATCGTTCTGGAACTCCGGGGCGGTACTCTCCGATCCGGTGCGGACGCGACGCCTTGCCCTGGCGGGCCTCGTCACCGCGCTCATCGTCGGAGCGGCCTTCGGCATGGAGCGATTGCAGTCGCATGTCGCGGCGATGTCGCGTTACGATCGCATCCTGGCACTCGAATGGGTCGACCTGCCCGACTGGCTTCAGCAGCCGCGCAATCACCACATTCTCGAATCGCTCACGCAACGCGTTCAACTGAGAGACGACGATCGCCTGCTCGACCCCGATCTGGCGGAGCGGCTCGGTGCCGCCCTGCTCGATCCTTCCATCGGCTGGATCAAGGCGGTGGAGCGCGTGGTCGTGCGCCCGGATGGCGTCGTGGCTATTCGCTGCCTGTTTCGCGAGCCGGCCGCTTGGGTGCTGCACGAGGGCTACTGCTATCTCGTCGACGCCGAGAGCGTGCGTTTGCCCGGCTGCTACGAACCGGATGACCTGGAGACGAACTCGCTGTTGATGATTCACGGCGTCGCCGCCGCGCCGCCCGGCGTCGGCATCCGATGGGCCGGTACCGACCTCACTTCGGGCATCCGACTCGCCGGCCTCATTGCCAACCATCCGTTCATCCACCAAGTGGATCGGATCATCGTTGCCAATCACGACGGGCGTCAGGCTCGCGACCGACCGCACCTGGAAATCGCCACGGATCGGCCCGGCTCGCGCATCTGGTGGGGTCGCCCGCCTGCCGAAGAGTACGGTACGGAGATCAGCGCGAGTCAGAAACTCGCATTGCTCGACAAGCTCTATGGACATTGGGGCAGGATCGACTTGGATCGGTCATATGTGGATATTCGCACGCACCCGGACTCGGTCGTGCTGCCGAACCAACGTCAGAGGAATCACTAGGGAGTCGCGCAGCAATAGCATGGCCGATTGTGTCCCGCGGCGCCCCCACTGGCCTGCCGTTTGGCGGATCGACGATTCACGCTATTCTTGCGCGGCACCTAACACGACAGCGCAAAGTCGCGCTGGTCGGGTGCCCCGCCCCTTCCAGGGGTGGGGGACGGATAGCCTGCCCAGGGCCGATTCGACTCGTGTTTGGCTGAGCTTGATGTGGTCCCCAGACGAGGTCGCGGCAGACATAGCCCGCGCGAAGAAGGAAACGACTTCCACGGGCCGTCCGTCCCCCACCCCCAGAGGGGATGGGGCACCCGAGAAAGGGCAACCTTGCGCTGTAGTGCCAACACAATCCTGAATCGAACGGACCTGTTTCACCACAACCCAGCGGGGAACGATCTATGGACGTCACGGAAAGCGAATACGGCCTGACGGGCAAGCGTGCCATCGTGTGCGGCAGTACACAGGGCATGGGACGCTCCTGCGCCTTGCGACTCGCTCGGCTGGGGGCGGAGGTCATTCTTGTTGCCCGCGATGAGGCTGCGCGCGGCCGCGTGTCTCTCCTCCGGGCCCTCGAGGTCCTTCAGCGATTCCGCGCTCATGAACGCGCCCCCTCCCTTCGCGACGGGAGCGAGGGCCCGGACGCCGGCGGGGAGTCGACCTCCCGCGGCGCCGGAACCCGCTCCACCTCGACCGGCGCCCCGCGCGGCGCGTGGCTCGGCGAACCGTAGAACATCCGGTAGTGGATGTGAGCGTATCCCCCGGCCAGGTGGATCGCCTTCCAGGGGCCCTCCACCGGCTCCTGCGGCCCCTTCCGGCCGGCGAACTGGTAGGGCTCCCAGGCGTGGTAGACGATCACCTCGCCGGGCCGCACGCCGGGTGCGATCTT
>CAYYPB010000225.1:0-5215 GCA_964473405.1 uncultured Planctomycetaceae bacterium | reverse complement strand
GAGGGAGGCACCGCCCGGGCGGAAGCCCGCGGCTCGCCGGCAGAAGGTAGCGCTGTCATACTAATCGCCCCCAGCCCCCGGCAGAGCCGGGGCTCAGGGAAAGGCGCGCCTGCCCTCGAGGGGGAATGGGATGCCGCCGGCGGCCGGCCGCCGAACCATGCCTCGCAGTACTGGCAGTTGGGGTTCGGGTGGGTAGCCCGGATTGACGATGTAATACGGCTGTGCTAGAAGAGTACATCGCGAGTCTTGTGAGAAACAAACGGCTTGTCCGTTTCCGATCGGTCGCCCTGGGGGGGCCATCCGAAGGATCCAAACCAAGGGTCGGATTGACCGTGAACCTCGGAATCTGTCTGTATCTGAGCGTACTGGTGGCATCGGGGGGAGGCTGCGTCGCCAAAACCGACGCGAGCCGTTGGGCAGCCGTGACCGATCCGGGCAATGAACGGCCTGCGAGTTCCCAACCCACGACGACCCCCAAGACCGCCTCAACGGCCCCGGCCGCGTCCCTGGACGAACAGGTCCAGCTCATCGTCGGCGACAACACCCCCCAGGCACGCGAGATGGGGGCCCGAAACCTTCTGCGAGCAGGCAGTGACGAGGCCGCACGGCGACTGGCCGATCTGCTGCTGACCTCCACCGATCTCGCGGCCCGGCGAGCGATTTGCCGAGCCATCATTCAGTTTGATCGCCCGGCGACTTCCTTGGCCGAGCCGCTGCTGACGCTGTTCGGCAGTGACGCCGATGGCCTGGACGAGATTGTGGTCGAGGCCCTCCAGAGATTCGATACCCAGCCCACGATCGCCCGATTTCACGAGATGGCCGCTGACGTGGCGATGGACGCTTCCAGGCGAACCGCCGCGATCCATGCACTGGGAACCCTGGGGGACGATCTCCGGGCAGTCGAAGCGTTGATGTCCATCGTATCGGATGGCGGCAACGGCGTGCGCGCCGCGGCACTCCACGCGCTAGGCGAAGCGACGGGTGTGCAACACCGCGACAGCGCTGCCGCCAAGAAGTGGTGGAAGCTGCACAAGACCACAACGCCAGATCAGTGGATGCGAACCGTTAACAAACGCCGCCTGGCGGCGATCCGTCGCCTTCGGTCACAGAAGGCGGTTCTCTTGAATCGCGTCACCGCGGCCTACCGCGAGGCGTACTTCAAGACGCCCGACGCCGAACGGACGAAGAACCTACTCGCTTTCCTGAGCGATGATGAGCCGGCGGTCCGTGGGCTGGGCCTCGACCTGATCAACGGGCTGATCACGGATCGCAAGGACGTCGCCCAGGCAATCAAGGCGCGACTCGTTCAGATGATCGGGGATGCGGACGAGGGGCTCCGTCAGCGCGTGGCGATCATGGTGGGCGATCTGCGTCTGATCGATGCGTTGGACCAATTGCGGGAGGCCATGAAAGCCGAACCGATCTCGGCGGTTCGCGCTTCGCAAACCGCCGCGCTCGGGAGACTGGACGACTTGAAAGCGGTTCCCGTGCTGATCGAGCGACTGGACGATGCCATCCCTGTCGTCACTCGAGAAGCGGCGATGGCACTCGGTATGTTGGCGCGGCGCGGCCAAGTTGACGCAACGGTCGCCGATCAGGTTTCGGCCGCGCTGTTGAAACGGTTCGAATCGCTCGATGCGGACGATGGCAGGCTCCGGGAGACGTTCCTAGAGGCGATGGGACGCATCGGTGCGGAGTTGTTCAGACCGATCATCAAACAAGAGATGGGCGACAGTCGAGCGCCCGGTATCCGCTGTGCTGCGATTTCCGCCTTGTCGGCGTACGCCGACGCCGAGGCCGCTTCCGAAGTCCGCCCGCACACGTCGGCACCCGAGCCCGAGATCAGACTGGCCGCCGTTCAGGCATTGGGCCGCTGCGGTCGTTCGCGGGCCGACCTCGCCGCACTGACCAAGTGTGTGGACGACGCCACGGAACCTAATCAGGCCGTTCGAGAGAGCGCCTGGAGCAGCTATCGCGCGATCGCGAAACGGTCCTCCAGCGAGTTGGAGGCTGCGATTCTCTTCGACCGCCCCGACGATCAGGCAGCCCAGCGTCGACGCGTCACGCTGCTGCGATCACTGAGGAATGATCAGGAGCGATTCGAAGCCCTCTCGGTCGCCGACCGTTTGCGACTGGCCGAGTCGCTTGCTGACGCGCACCACGCGCTGGGAGAACTCCAGCCCGCCGCCCAGCGTCTCGAGGAAGCCATGCTGGCCCTGACGGATGCAGAGAGCCCCCAGTACAAGGAGCTCGCGCTGCGACACCTAGCGATCCTCCTGAGGATGGGCCGCGATGCCGCAGCTATCGAACGCATCGAGAAGCTCGCTCCCAGAGAACTCACGAATGGCAATGCCACCGATGCGGCCCCTTGGGTCGATGCGCTGATAAGCGAAATCCGACATCGCCTGGAGGCCGCGACGAACGCGGACCAGTTCGTCGCCACACTGGCATTGATTCGCTTGACCGAGCCAGTGTCGGCAAGAATCGCGCCTGCGATTGCCGGCGACCTCGCAATGCTCGCCACAGAACTCGCCACCAAGCGAAACGAGAAAGTCGAAGCGCTCCTCGGCATGCTCGGAGAGGACGCTTCGGCAGAATCGAAGCTACTCGCGTTCGGCCCGGACGTTGTCATCTCGAAACTGCACGACGAACTCGCATCCGCTCAGCCGACGTCCGCCCCGGACGGAGGCCACGAAGCGGCATGGATTGCGCTCGGAAAGAAACTCAAACCGAGTTGGTCCGGATACGAACCGGGATGCAAACCCGAGGAGCGTTCCGCCGCTTTGGATCGGCTGATTCTGCCGGATGGCGAACCTTCACCCCCTGAACGGCCTCAAACACCGACGACGGCACCCGCCTAAAGACGCCCGCAAAAAAACAACGCAAAATACTTGCATTTCGCCTCACACGATGGTACTTATTGTTGTGAAGGCGCAATGAGCGACTGATGCGCTAAGCGGAGTGTTGGGCTCGCCCCCTCCGCAACCCGACTGACGAGCACCCATGCGTGCCTCTGCAATGATTGCAGGCTAAATAGCGGTAGGGTTGCCGCTTGTCGCTCGTTACGCCTTCTCTTTTGCGCGCCGGCGACGGGTGACACAGTCCTGTGCAGTTGGATCGCGCAACAAGTCCACAGCCTGATGGCCCCGTGCGAACCACCCTCCAAGGCGACGTCAGTCCGCCTTCTTTCCATTACGCAGCATCGCCAGGGCCGCATCGAGCGTCGAATCCGTCTTCCCGAGAATATCCTTGATCGTCGGACGAATCACGACGTCCGGCTGAATGCCGTTGCAGTCGTAGAGCTTGCCGTTGGCCTGAAACGAAACCATCGTGGAGATGGCGACTTTCAACTCGCTGTGCGTCAGCTTGATCGTCTTGGCTCGACCGTTGCTGCCGCCGCTGGGCAGACCCATCAGCGTCACGTTGCGCCAACCCTTGAAGGCCCCCAAAAACACGTCCGTCGCACCGACGCATCGCTCGTCCATCAGGATGACGGCCGGCTTCTTGTACGACTCACCCCCCATCCCGGGAATCGCCCCAGTCACCATGTAATGCCAGGCGCTGAACTTCCCGGCCGGAGGCTGCCAATCGGGCTTGAACGTCTTGGCGAACGCAGTCAAAGCCTCGCGCTCGATATACCACTTCTTGGCCGACAGAGGCCAGAGCATGTGGTCTTCGAGGAACCCATCCTGCGCGTCGGCCTTGTCCCCTTCGTGCAGCCGATAAGCGGCGACATTAACGACCCGCTGACCGTCGCGATGCGTCATGAACTTCGGAAACAGCGTCCGCAGCACATATCGGCTCCCGCCCGTATTCCCACGGACGTCGATGATGAGCCCGTCCGTCGCCTTGAGCTGCTCCATCGACTGATTGAGAGCGCGAAGGTAGAAACGGCCCTCGCCCATCTCGTCGATACCCAGATAGCCGATGTTGCCGTCCAGCGTCTCGACATTCGCTTCCGGAGCGGGCGCGACAACCTTGGGCGACTTGCGGATGATCTCGAGATCGAGCGTTTTGGTCTTGCTGCCCTTCTCGTTGCCGAGTTCGATCGTGATCGAATCACGCTTCTTGTGACCCAGTTCCTTGCGAACGAACTGAGCTCGATGGGCGAGCTTGATCGACCGATGCCGGACGAATTGTGGCGAACCCTGAGCAACGATGACCCCCGCGGCAGTGACCCATGCCTCGGCATCGACGCCGTCGATCTTCGTTAGGTATGGATACTTGGACTTGAGCAGCTTCGAACGCAAACGATTCAACGCGATCAGTCGACCGTTGACATCCGCGATCACGAACGGCGTGTAACCGCCGGGCAGGAACTTCTTCTTGCCGAAAACGCGCGTATGACCGTCGCCGAACTGCGCGATGATCTTGGCCAGCCCGACCGCGAAGTCGCGGCGCGAAATGTCCTTGCTGCAGCGCTCGCGGAGCGCGTCGAACGCCAGGACATAGTCGAAGCCCTTGACCGTCAGGTAGGCATGCCGATTTTCCAATGCTGCTTGGAGTTGATCGATGTCGGAGCGTGCCTCCTCGGCCGTCATACGCTTTGGCCCGACGGCATGAACCCTCGTCGGCACCGCACTCGCGAGCAACGAGCAACCCACCGTCACCAGCACGATCCTACGAAACGAGTCGAACATGGAGAATCTCCCCTCAGTGGTGGTCACAGAACGCCGCGAGCCTCCCCGCAGTGATGCCAAGAAGCTACGCCAACAAGTGAGCCTTGTCACGCGCCGCATGAATCGACGCTCGCCCTTTGGCGAAGCGATCACGCATTACACGCAGTTGACCGTGACCCATTGCGCGTTCTCCGGCAACCAAGCCAACGGCCCCATCGGCACCTCCGAATTCGGCGGCGCGATTTTCAGCGAAGTAGGCTCCAAAACCCAGATCTTCAGTGCCACCATGAGTGCCAACGCGGCCACGGCTTGAGATGGTGCCGGGAGGATCTTTGGTTCCTCACGGTCTTCCGGGCAATGCCCACAAGCTCAGCCCCGGAGGCGCGGAAGTTCTTAGCCCACGGCGCAAGCCGCAGGTTCGCGTCGCCAGCGAATGCACTCAGCCCCGGAAATCCGTGATGAACCAGATCTTCCGGGCTCGCTGAGATCTTCCCGATGCCTCTTCCTCTGTCGCCTTCAATGGCAGAGATGGACCAGAAAAGGTGTCACCCATTAGCCTCCCGCGTGTCAAGTCAAAACATCTCCCCAGGCGTTGA
>CAYYPB010000224.1:0-5223 GCA_964473405.1 uncultured Planctomycetaceae bacterium | reverse complement strand
TCACGAGACGTATGCGCGTTCGGTGGTGTCTATCACGCGACCGTACAGAGTCTCTTGGCCATATCCATCGCGGCCGGCTGGTCCGAGACTTCGCCGTTCAGTTGGGCGTAGTAGACCGCGTCGAGAATCTGCTTGTACCGTGGCCCGTGTGGAAGAGGTAGGGCGGCGAGGTCGTGGCCTGTGAGGAGCGGTGGGGGGGCTACCTCTTCTGGCGGGATGTCGCGAACTCTGGCCTTTATCAGTTCGACGGGGGCCATGTCGGCTGACGCTGCCGTTTGTTTGGCCGTGTGCAGAGCCAGCAGGTCATCGAAGGCTTCGTTGGCCATGAGCAGTTTCAGGTCGGCCAGTGTCACATCTTGCGGCCTGACCAGATCATCCTGGTGGGCCGTCAGCCACGCCACTCGCTGCGTCGAGAAGTTGCTGCATCGCAGGGCCTGGCAGGTCTTGATGAGATCGGCACGCGGCAAGGTCCGCATTACGACCGCCAAGGCCGGCTCAAAGCTCGACTCGATGGGCAAGGCTCTCAGAATGGCAGTGATGTCGTCGATGTCCGCGCAGTGGCTCGTTGCCCCCGGCCATAGGTGGGGGAGGAGGCCCGATTCGTGCAGCATCGTGAACGCAGGCGCGCGACGCTCGTGCGAGAGGATCGCAGCGAGTTCCGCACGAACCCGCTCCGGGCTAATGCCTGCGATTTGATCAGCGTGTCTTTGCATGGCCACCCAAGTTGCGGACTCGATCTGAAAGCCGAGACGCCCCGCGAACCGGACGGCCCGCAACAATCGCAGATGGTCCTCCGCGAATCGCTCCTCGGGCTCGCCGATGGCGCGAATGAGCCCAGCGGAGAGGTCGGCCTTGCCACCGACGAGGTCCATCACTTCCGAGCCGACGGGATCGAAGAACATGCCGTTGATCGTGAAATCACGCCGCCGCGCATCCTCCTCGGGGCCGCAGAACTCGACGCCGATCGGGTGACGCCCGTCTTCATAAGCTTGGTCGCGACGAAACGTGGCCACCTCGATGGCATGGCGACCGATCCGTACGAGCACGACGCCAAACTGTGCCCCGACTTTCTGCGTGCGACGAAAGAGGCCGAGCACCTCTTCGGGCTTGGCCGACGTGGCGACATCGTAGTCCTTCGGCTCTCGCTCCATGAGCATGTCGCGCACGCATCCACCGGCGAACAGCGCGGTGAAACCCAGCGACTGGAGGCGTTCGACGACGCGAGTCGCAGCCGCTTTCATGCTCAGCGGCGGTCGCGGTCCGCGGTCATGTGGGGCGTCCGGTTGGCTCACGATGGCTCCCGTAGCGGTCGATTCAGTAGACTGATCGCCATGCCGCCCCAAGTGCGCCGTTCGACGACGCGCCATCCGCCGGGCATCGGATCGGGAAGATGACACGCGTCATCGTGCCGCCAAACGACCGGGGCATCGGGCAGCGTGGGGAGCTGCTCGCCGAGCCGGGCCAACAGCCGGCCGGTGACAGACGTTTCCGTCACCTCTTCGCTGAGGCGGTAGGGCGGGTCCACAAAGATGAGGCCAAAGCCGCCACCGCCCGAAGGCTCGACGACGACGGTTTCGGCACCGGCCCCTAGGATCGTCGCGCGGTCCGTGATTCTCAGTTGATCGAGGTTCGTCCGCAGGCACCGCAGCGCATCGGCATCGCGGTCGACGAACACGCAAGATGCAGCGCCGCGGGACAAGGATTCGATCCCCTGACTGCCGCCGCCGCAGAAGATGTCGCAAACGTGAATCGGCGGCAACTGTCCCGGCATCGCCAGCATCGAACCGAGCCAATCGAACAACGATGCCTTGACCCGATCAGTGATCGGTCGCGTCGCCATCCCCTCGGGCGTCGTCAACCGACAACCCCTGTGTTCACCGGCAATCACTCTCATGCCGCGTAGTATAACAGGCGATGGGCAGGTTTGACCGCCTCCGAGGGGCTTCATAGAATCGCCTTTATTGACGTAGTCCGCTCCGACGACAGGTGGGCCGACGAGGCTGAGGCGACATGAGACGAACCACACCTGCAAGACCTCGATGTCTTGGCCCGAGGGGACTCGTTCTCACGGTGGTGTGCATGGCTGCAGGCTGTGCAGACATGAACGGCGAGTTTCTCATCGCCAACCGACCCTTGGCGGGCGGCGGCGATGGCAATCACTACAAGGTCCACCTCGGCGACAAACCCTCCTTGTGCTTCCGAACGAAGTTCTCGGCCTGCGACTACGCGATTTTGCACGACGAGGCCGCCGACCTGTACGACGACTGCGGACCGAACCTCGAGGGCGAGTTCGTCTGGCCCTATGCCTTCATGAAGCCCACCGAGCCGGGTAAGCCCAACCGGCTCACGGTCACGGGCTATCAACAAGCCGGCATTCGCGACCACATGGCCGTCCGCGGCAAACTCGACAAGGCCGAACCGACGCGCGATCCCGCAGACACGCTCGTCGCTCGGGCGACGCTGCTCGTCACGGTGGAACAACAGTGCGCCGAGTTCATCGTCGCTCTGTCCACCGGTGAGCCTGACTGGCCGCTGAGCCGGCTGGTGCTAACGGGCCGCAACGGCCGGAGGACGCGGATTCGCCATTGCGGCGGGGCCGGCAAGTCCGGCTGCTTCACCGCCGTGGGCCCCGACGAGGCGGGCGGCTATCGTGTGACCTACACGCCGAGAATCGAAGAGATCAACCCGGCCGGTCCGACGAAGGTCGAGTTGGTCGTCGCCGACGCCAAAGGCCGGACCAAGACGTTCAGTCAAGTACTGGGCAACCCCTGACGCGCCTGCGGCGCAAGGATTCGAGCGTGAAGAAGATCCCATCGGTCAAAGGAACGCGAGACTTGTATCCGGCGGAGTATGCGCCGATTCGGCGGATCTTCGACACGTGGCGAGAGACATCGCTGCGGCACGGGTTCGAAGAGTTCGAGGGGCCGACGCTGGAGATGCTCGAACTCTATCGAGAGAAGAGCGGCGAGGAGTTGGTGGGGCAGTTGTACCAGCTCACCGACAGCGGCGGACGGGAGTTGGCTTTGCGGCCCGAGATGACGCCGACGCTGGCCCGGATGGTGGCGGCTCGAATCAACGCACTCTCCAAGCCGATCAAGTGGTTCTGCATCCCCAAGCTCTTTCGGGGCGAGAACGTCCAACGGGGGCGGCTCCGCGAGTTCTTTCAGTGGAACATCGATGTGATCGGCGCGTCCGATGTCGTGGCGGATGCCGAGTGCATTCTCGTCGGCGTCGAGGCGCTGCGAGCGTTGGGATTGACGGAGCGCGATTTCGCCGTGCATATCAGCAATCGGCGGATCATCGCGTCTCTGTTTGCAGCGTCGGGCCTTGCGCCGGAGCAACACGACGGCGCCTATGCCCTGCTGGACAAGGCTGCCAAGATGGACGCCGACGAGTGGCGAAGGCGTTGGGAGGAGTCGTTTGGCGGCCAGATATCTTATGTTGCACTGGAGGAGATTCTCCAGGCATCGGACATGGCCGCGCTGCGCACCGCGGCTCATCGCGTCGGCGGCGAAGATGCGTCGCTCGCCGCGGCGATGGCCGAGACCGAGCGGCTAATCTCACTAATCCAGAACTTTCGTATTCTGGAGTTCTGTAAACTCGATCTTCGCATTGTTCGCGGTCTGGCCTATTACACCGGCCCGGTCTTCGAATTCCTCGATCGGGGCGGCTCCGAACGAGCCATCTGTGGGGGGGGGCGATACGACGATCTGCTCGGAAAACTCGGCAAATCGCCCGAACCGGCCGTCGGGTTCGGCATGGGCGATGTCGTCCTCAGCCTCATGCTCGAAGAACGGGGCCTCAACGCGAGCGACGCGAAAAGCGGGGGGGTCTTCGTGGCCGACGCAGCGGA
This sequence comes from uncultured Planctomycetaceae bacterium, assembly GCA_964473405.1. Taxonomy (GTDB): domain Bacteria; phylum Planctomycetota; class Phycisphaerae; order UBA1845; family UTPLA1; genus CAYYPB01. The sequence goes on along the minus strand of CAYYPB010000224.1, from coordinate 1,370 downwards.
CGACCTGCGGCCGCAACTTCACGAGCTCGTCGCCGTCATGCGCCGCGCCGGTATCCGCGCCCAGTTCGGCTACGCGAAGCAGTCGCTCGGCAAGCAGCTCAAGGCCGCCGACAAGCGAGGCTGTGCGACCGTCGTGATTCTGGGGGACGAAACGCGCGATCGTGGCGAGGTGCAGATCAAGGACATGGCAGCGGGGCAGGCCCGCCATGTGTCGCTGGCCGAGTTGCTGGCCAACCCGCTCGCAGCCTTGGGGACGGGCCCGTGAGGCCGCGACGCAGCCACTACGAAATGGCGTTCGAACAGCACATGGCCAGGCGGGGCACGCCGTGTGTGGCCATCGAGGACGTCAAACACTTCGCCAAAGCTCGGGCCGGCACCAAGATTTTCGACTATATCGTCTATCCGCCCGGTGGCCGCGCCTGCCTCGTGGACGTCAAGGGACGCAAGTCTCGGCTCGGCTCGACCAGGGCCGATTGTCGCCAGAAAACGTGGGTCACACGGGCCGACATCGAGGGATTGGCGGTCTGGCAGGACGTCTTCGGGGCCGAGTTCGTGGCGATGTTCGTCTTCGCTTTTTGGCTGTCCGACGCCGCGAAGACGCCGATGGACGCGGGGGATTCGCTTCCTCACGGGGCATCGTGTCGCTTGGCGGGCCGCGACTACAGCTTCTGGCTGGTGTCGGCGGAAGAGTACACCAAGTATCAGCGGCCGCTCTCCGAAAGTTGGGCCACGGTCTCGATTCCACGTAGTGTTTTTCGGCGCATAAGCACCCGGCTCGAGACAACCTGGCCGGCGGCTCCCTGCTAGCGGCTCAGGGGCCGGCTGATCGCGGGCGAGCGCAGCAGGGCAAGCGCGGCCGGACTCTGGGCTTCGGGCGGCTTGCTGTCGGCGGCGGTGCCGCGGTAGTTCAATGCGCGTCAACGTCTGCAGCCCGAGTGGCTCAATCTGAAGACGAGCGTATTTCGACGAGACCGTAGTGATTGCAGACAACTAATGACTCTCTCGCAGAAACCCCGTTTCCGGCGAAATCACCCCCTCTGGCGCTATCGCCAGGGCCGCTTTTCCTGGCGATTTGGGGTTCTTACGGATGACTCAACTAATCGCTGGATGCTGCCTGCATTCGCCTCATCGTTCAAACCGTCAGCCCGGGCTCGCGCCCGGGATTCCTAAGCGAGGCGTGCTGGGTGGTGTCTCCGCGTTTGCGAAGGTCACTGCCCGGCGCGTGAACTGCTTTGGAATCGCGCGATAATAACATGGCCGATTGTGTTCGGCGGTGTCCCCACTGGCTTGCCGTTTGGCGGATCGACGATTCACCTTATTCTTGCGCGGTTCCTTAGTATGACAGCGCTACCTTCTGCCGACGAGCCGCG